>NZ_CEZBFX010000166.1:0-8545 GCF_982964205.1 Roseofilum sp.
GGGTGATTTGAGGCGAGTGCACTAGAAGAGTCAGTGGTTTCTTCTGTTCTTTGTACTGGCTCGGAGGATGTGGATTGTTTAGTTTCTCCTATCAATTCTTCTATGCTAGACCATTGCTCTGGAATTTTTGCTTGTATAGTTTCTTTGCTTTGAGATTTTCTACGAAAAATTTGAAGGGGATCATTTGCTTTTCGATTTGTATTCAAAGAATACTTTTTTTGAATAAACTTATGTTCAAGAGGGAGATTCCTGGAAGTGTTTGATGTTTTGTTTTTTTGTTTAATGGTAGACGAGGAGGATTGATCATGAGTGTCAAAACTACCATTTAACTGGTATTTTGTTGTGTCTTGAGGATTAGATGAGGTAATAATAGAACGAAATATTTCAGTTTTTTTATGGGATCTTCGTGAAATATGAGGGGAGGATTGATTGGTATTTGAGCTTTTTTTTGTTTTGGTTTGAAATGAAGTATCGTAATCAGGAAATGAGTTTTTTTGAAGACTAGAGTTTTTAGATAAAGGATCTTTGTTGAGTTCAGGTATTTTTATGGAAGTATTTTCTGCTTTTGTTTCAGGGGTGAATGAGGGCTGAAGCGAAGGGGGAATTAACGTTTTATTTTGTATTAGTGGGGATGTTTGTAATCTTTGTTGTTGAAATATATCGTCTATTAAGATACCTTGAATGATGGATTTGTTCACAAAACTAATATTTATTGTTCCCAAGGGTTTGATAAACTTTGGAGCAATAAATTTTTGTCCTAGGGGATGATGGGTGAGTAAGGGAGAGTTTAAGCTTAATGGTGTTTCTGGTAAGTTGTTTTGTGTTGCGTTTTCTGTCATAGTCAATACTTTAGTCCTTTAGGTTGACTAGAAGTTACATAAGTCTGAATATAGCTGTTTGTCTATTTTTTCGGCTCAGGCTCATAGTATGGAGTTATAATCTCAATTTTTCGGGTTTGTTAGCGGCCAGATAAAATTAGCTCAATGCCTTCGTAGGCTAGGGTTAATTCTTCGATCGCCACTGAAGAACTGTCTGCTTGCAAAGCAGGAGCCTTCCAACTCACGGGTATTGCGTCCAGTAATGACCACGCTAACTGGGTTTCACCCGCTTGGTTGAACATGAGGATATTGAGGTTATATCGCGTTTTGGGAAAGCTACTGAGGGTTTGTGAGAGCCAATTCCAGAAGGTTAAATCGTTGGTCATTCCCCGTTTTAAGGTCACATCGTCAAATTCTGCATGGCCAACTAAAATGTGCTGCCGATCGTTGAGTCCCCCTTCAAGTAAGGTTTCTTTTTTCATATTGACTCCGAAGCCCGAACATTCACTGAAAGAAGCTTTGATTTCATTACCAATTTCAACGTAAAACCGATTGGTGAGAATGTAGTTGGCTCGATGTTGGGTATAGCGATTCGGTTTCTTCATGACAAGCGTCCTTTATATAATCCTTGACGTTGTTTTTGTTCACGTAAGTCTTCGAGTAATAATGCATAAACTCGATCGGCTAACTGTTGGACTTTCAAAGGATCGTCTTTAATTTTTTGGGCGGCTTTTTGTAAGGTATCAAAATTCGTTTGATCGGTGGGTCGGCGGTGGGTTTGGAAGGGTGCAGGAATGGTAAAGCCAGCCGCTTTATGTGGATCGCCGATGGGTTCCCAGGAGCTATGGGGGTTATAATCATTAGTCATGGTCTGAGGTTTAGGGGAATGAGGCCGGTTTTTGCTAATAGGTTTTGCATTTCTTCAGTTTGCAGAAGCTCGGCAAATTTTTGCCCGATAGGAGGACGGCTATTATCACGAGCATAAACGACGGTGAGAGGATATGCCAAGGGATATTCACCGGTTTGAAACAATTCTACATGGGGGAAATAACTGCCTTTATCATTGCAGAGATCGGTTCCTGGATTCAATGGTTGAGTGTTGTTTTGAATGAGGGGTTGAACGGCGGTTTTATTCTCAGTGGAAATGGCTAGGGGATAAACGGAACATTGGCCAAAAACTTGGGCGATCGCCCCAAAGCCAATGCCACCGATTTCCCGTTCCTCAAAATCGGCTAATATTGTTCGCAATAGCTCGAAAATCGGTAGGACAGAAATCGTAGATTCCGATGGCGTAGTGACCAAAGCATCGGGGTTTGTCGGTTTTGGCAACCCTTGACGAAAGGCGGCGATCGCCCCCGGATCTTGCAAAACCTGCTCCTCAAAGATACGGATGAGTTCGGGATTTTCGGGCACATATAACTTCACCGGTAAATCGGGGCCTCCCAACTCTTGCCAATTCGTCACTTCCCCGGTATACAACTGACGTATCCGATCCAAACTCAACTGTCCGTTTAAGGTTCGGGGCAAAGAGTTACGGCGAAACTCGTAACTAAATGGGACAAAAATTACTAATCCATCATAGGCAATTCGTTTAGCTTCTAAATCCGGTTCATTGATGGCTGAGGCAATGGCAAAATCAGCCCGATCGCCGCGCACAGTAGAAATAGCCTCTTCCAAAGACTGCACGGGTTCATACACCAACTCCAACTTAGGAATACGCTGCCCTAACTCCGTTTCCAAGCGCCGTCCCAACGCTACCAAATTCGGTTGTTTGAGTACATAATTCCAAATCCCATTCCCCACGGCTGTATACTGAAACCGTCCCTGGGGAACAGCAGCTACATCTTGAACACAGCAAACCCTCGGATTTTGGGCGGTTGCCATACCATTGGATCGGCGCAGTAACCACCACCCTAAACCACTCCCCAAACCCAACAATAGCAAGAGCCACAGTAACCACCACCAGCGACGCTTGCGCTTAATATCTTCTTCTTCTTGTATTTCCGCTGACTCGATGAACTGTAGCGATCGAGACAACTGAGGCAAAGACTGGCGAGCCACTTCTGCACTAGGAAATGGCGTATCAACCTCCAATAAGCGCCAAATAAACTGTTGAATTTTGGGATCGACATCCGGCCAATTTTGGGGCAACTTTGGATTTAAACTGTTTTCTTCTTCAAGCGACCACGTGCCGGTCAGTAAGGTAAAGCTGATGTGACCCAAATCCCGCAAATCTTGGCTTAATGCGGGTCGTTTTACCGTCATCGTGGGTGGGAAAAAACGATATTCCCACAACCACAAATCAGACAAATAAATCAGAAATTGGGGAAACTCAAAAAACTGTTGCTCTTGGGGCAAAATCAGCAGAGTATCTAAACTCAAATTTCCATGGGGTAACCCCCCTTGAATTTTGCTTGACGGTAGGCGATATTTTTGCCCATGCAAGGACTCTAAACTTTGCAAAACCTGATTCAAAAAATGCAACAATTCAAACTGATCCATTGCCCCCTTTTGTTGCACATATACCCTTAATGTGGGATAAAGACTGGCCAAACCCTCGGTGACCACATAACAGCGTTCTTCGTGGCGATCGCCGATCGCATCCCCAAAACTCAACACCCGAAAATCCTGGGCCCGACCATCAGCCAAAACTGCCCCAGCCACATTCTCAAAATTATCCTTGTAATTCTGCGCTTCCTGAATATTAAAATAGCGCTTGGGTAACAAATACTCTTTAATCACCACAGGCGCATTATTCACCACCTGCGCCCCTTTATACAACCTTCCCATCCCTCGAGTCCCGAGAAATTCCGTTACCCGATACCGTCCCCGATGGCCGACGATCTCTGCTTTCGGGCGTAAAATTGCCGGAAATCCGCATCTCAGACAAACTTTGGTCTCCCCATCCGCTTCAATACTCTGACGGGGCTGATCGCACTCCAATGGGTCTCCCCAAATACATCGGTATTCCGTATAAATCCAGTCTCTACGGGACCCCACCACCGGAGGCGCAACGGTTTCTACCGGTGCAACCTCTGCTTCTGCTTCCTCGTCTTCTTCTCGCTCTCGACGCAACAGATCCAGCATATCCTGTTGGATAAACGGAATCAGTCGAATCATCCAGAAGGGAAAGAAACGATACAAGCGGTAAAATAAGCCACTTCTCAAGAAGCTCAACCGACTTTGGGCCCGTCCCCGTCCCTCCCGCTCAATCTGCTCTAGAGTTCGTCGGCCAAAAGGCCGATTATTTCTTCCTTGTCCCATCTGATGTCAAGAAGTCCTGCTATTCAACCCTTTCGATTGCATCCGATACTGGACTCCCCTCCAATACCGACACAATTCCAGGTAAATACCGATCTACAATCGTCACATTGGCATACACTAACGATCGCACCAAAGCCAGACTGAGGCGATCGTTCTCTACATCAATGCTTGTCTTATATCGGATTTCACCGTCCGTAAAGTCTAACTCAAAATTGCCCAAAATCATGCCATAGTTAGCTTTTGTTAAGAATTCAGCCATTAACCCCCGATACTCCTCTCCAACTGCAACAGGACAGATAGAATAAAAAATAAATTGCTTGTCCGCTTCATGAATCCGAGCATAACAGCGCCAACGACCGTTGTCTCCCTGAAAAGCTAACTGTAAAAGTCCGGATTTTAACTGTATAAATTCCCAATCATCTTCATGGAAAAACTCGCGCACCACGGACTCTAAAGAACGTTCATCTTCCTCCTCTGTCCACTCCTCTAACTGGCGCATAAATTGGGTGAATTTTCCCTCTTTAGCCTCTGATAATGCTCCTTCTAAACCCTCCTGAACCACATTAAATAGGGTTTCCAGAGCTTGCGCTCCCATCTGAAAAGCTTGGGTCAATTCAGTTAAATTGGCTCGTTTCCAAAAAGTATCATAACCCACCCGTTCCCCATTAACCTCTTGATAAATAGAGAGAGCTAACCACAACTCAGATTGCAAGTATTCTGGGCTTAAAATTATACGTAAATCCTCTGGGATGGGATCGGGAATTCGATCGGGTTGTAACATCAGTTCTAAATATAGGGGGCGATCGCTCAAAAATTCCCCAGTCATCTCCCCGCGCCATCGTTTCTCTAAATTAAACCGATTTTTGCCCTCAATTTCTTCATAACTGGGCCCATCTACTGCCACCTTTAAGCTTACTTCCGGTAACCCCTCGTCAGAGTTCACCCCGATCTCCACCCCTTGCACTGGCAATGGAGTCTCATGTTCCGCATCAAAAATAATCTCTTGATTCAGTTCTAAATTGCGATCGCTCATAACCATTCCCTATATTCAAGCTGACACCAATCAAGTTAAGTGGGTTTAACAACGCGATATTCTGCCTGAAAAACCTCTTCCCAAGACAGAGAAACCCCTTCACATTGAACCCCCATTTCTGTTTCTGCATATCGCACTGCTCTCTGGAAACATTTCTCCCAAATCGAGTCAATAAAATCTTGATTTAAGCTAGGAATTTCTTCCTGAATATCCTCAATTTCATCTCGTGCAGATTGAATCGTAATGCTCCAACTCGCCGATCGCATCTCTGGCTGCTCATTCCACTTAATAATGTGGCTCATGAGTCGAATTAATTGACTTTGTATCGCTCGTTTTTCACTTCTTCCCATGGCTTCAATCAGTGCTTCTAACCCTTGACTCGCTTCGCTTGCACTACCTGCGTGCAAGCGATCTAAAATAGCGTTTGCGGTTTGATAATGGGAATGAATGGCCAGTTGCTGCCAATCGGATAAGGTGGACATGACTCACTTCCTCTCATGGTTTGGCGATCGCTACTTACAGCACTTTCCGCTGTTATCGCAATTTTAACTTATAGAGCAATTCCGTTCTGAAAAACTGAGACAAACTATGACAGGCTTAGAGTAAGCTGTACATAATTTGATGCTTTCTTCTTGCTTCTCGGTGTCCGCTTTACCGAAGTATTGCGTTTGTTCGACACTCCACAAGCTAACACGGGCGAACTACCCGCCTTTGAAAGATTAATAGCTGCGTTCAAGTCACGATCTAAGAAGAAACCGCATGATGGACAGATAAACGTCCTATCAGACAGTTTTAAGTCTTTCTTGACTTCTTGGCAGTCTGAACAAGTCTTAGATGATGGATAAAATCGCTCTACGACGGTTAACTGACTACCATACCATTGGCATTTATACTCAAGTTGCCGTCTGAATTCATAAAAACCACCATCAGCTATTGCTTGAGCTAAACGATGGTTTTTGAGCATTCCGCTCACATTTAAGTCCTCTATCACTACTTCGCTGTGGTTTTTGGCTAAATAGGATGTTAACTTATGAGTAGCGTCCTGACGGATACATGCCACTTGATAGTGTGCTTTGGCTAGTTTTTTAATCGCTTTTTTACGGTTATTAGAACCTTTCACTTTACGACTTACATTTCGTTGTAGTGAAGCTAATTTTTTCTTGGCTTTGCGATAGGCTTTAACCGAAGGAAAGGTCATTCCGTTCGATAAAGTAGCCAATGTTTTAACACCTAAGTCAACACCTACACAGCCTTTAGGATGGTCGATCGGCTGAGGTTCAGCGTCAACTTTATAAGAGATAAACCACTTATCAGCTTGGCGACTAATCGTTACATTGCTATGAGACTTAATGAGAATAGGGGGCAGGAATTTCTCGTAAGTTTTCACCCACCCAATCCGAGGTAATTTAATTTGATTCCCTTTGATTTGAATGTTTCCTTCTAGATAAAAACTATCATTAACCCCTTTTTTCTTAAATCTAGGAAAACCTCGTATTTTGACCGTAAAGAAATTTGTAAAAGCTCTCTCTAAATCTCTTAAAGCCTGTTGAGGAGCGCATTTAGATACCTCATAATACCATTCATTTTGAGATTTAACCTCAGCGACTAAACGCTTGTGCAAAGTAATCGCAGAAGGTCTTTTTTCTCCTTTTTCGTGAAGCTCTATACAAGTAGCTAATCCCCAATTATAAGCATGACGGGCTACTCCTGCGTGTTTCCCTATTAAAGTTCGTTGCTTATTATTAAGATGAAGCTCGGTCTTAAATGACTTCATTTTAAATCTTTAGCTACCTCTTTTAATTGTTGAACTATCTGCTTATTTTTATGGCTTCTCGACCCGTAAAGCCTCGCAGAAAAAACGGTAATCACTTCTAAAACATCTTGGGCTAACTCTTCCTCAAAAGTAGAGTCCTCACTTCGATTAATAATAATTACTTCTGTGCCAAATATTTCACATAATGTAAAAATTAAGTCACTCCCAAAACGAAGAAGTCTATCTTTGTGGGCAATTACCAGTCTTTCAACTTGATAAGTACAAATTAGTTTGATGAGCTTAATCAGTCCTTTTTTTCGGTAGTTAATACCTGAACCGAGATCGGAAATCACCTCAAAAGACCACCCGTGAGAAGCACAATAAGCTTCCAAAACGATTTTTTGTCGCTCTAAGTCATCTTTCTGGTCACGACTGCTAACACGGGCATAAGCTACTGTTAAACTATCATCTTGTTTATTTCCTATGAGGTCTGATACCTCAAAACGTCGATGACCTCCTTCTGTTCGCACTGCTTTGATTTTTCCGTCAGCTTCCCATCGGCGTATGGTCTTGGTTGACACGCCTAATAATTCGGCTGCTTCGGACACACTCAGTAAGTTAGACATGAGTTCATAATAACAGATCTGATGTCTAATTTTGTAAAATTTTGTCTAAAATTTTAATGAACAGTCATTCCCCTCATCCCCCAACTCCTTCTCCCACTTCAGAATCTATGCCTACAATAAAAACACCGATCAAAACGCCATCATCCTTATGTATCTCACCTATCTTGATAGCAACTCTTGGTTACTCGAACTCGGAGGACAAAACATCCTCATTGACCCCTGGTTAGTTGGCCCCCTAGTATTTGGTAACTTGCCCTGGCTCTTCAAAGGATATCGTCCCCAAGACCGTGCCATTCCAGAAACTATTGATTTAGTCGTTCTCTCCCAGGGATTAGAAGATCATGCCCATCCCCAGACCCTGAAACAATTGAATAAAAATTTACCCGTTGTTGGCTCCCCCAATGCCGCCAAAGTCGTCAAAGAATTCGGCTATACTAACATCCATTCCCTAGAACATGGCCAAACCTATCGCTTCAATGAGCAGGTCGAGATTCAGGCCGTTCCTGGTTCTCCCATTGGCCCCACCCTCGTAGAGAATGGTTATATCTTTAAAGAACTCTCTAGCGGCAAAACCGTTTATTATGAACCCCACGGTTACCATTCCCCTACTCTACAGGAAAAGGGACCGATTGATGTAATTATTACGCCCATGATCGATTTAGGTTTACCGATAGTCGGGCCAATCATTAAAGGTACAGAAAGTGCCCTCAAAGTAGCTCAATGGGTCAAACCTCAAGTCATGTTGCCCACAGCAGCAGGGGGGGATGTCAAATTTGAAGGCTTGCTGATTTCCTTACTCCGAGCCGAAGGAACCGTAGAAGACTTTCAGCAAAAACTATCGGCTCAAGGCTTAAGCACCCAAGCCCTCTCCCCCACCCCTGGAGAGCGCCTAGAAGTACCACTGCATTAAACTTGGGGATGGAGAGGATGGGAAGGACACGGGGACACGGGGACGAGAAGACACGGGGACACGGGGACATTAATTGCCTCTTGCCTCTTGCCTCTTGCCTATTCCCCATTCCCCATTCCCCATTCCCCATTCCCCATTCCC
>NZ_CEZBFX010000167.1:0-8192 GCF_982964205.1 Roseofilum sp.
GATCTCCGCTCCGATCTCCGTCCCGATCTCCTCCCCTTGACATCCAAGACAGTATCTACCATGGATCAATCATGATTGTATCAATCTTAATCGAATTCACTATAATTCCTCGGAGAATGACAGAAGAGAGTGTCCTAGATCCCTAGTCTAGCCTATGGAAACAAGCAACAGACAAGAATTAACCTCTTCTAAAAGCAGCTCAACCCAAGGTGTGTTACGTTCATCTAAGCAAATCACTTTGGTTAGGGGGGGAGAAAGGAACTTGTGGAGCAGATTTTTACAACTATCTTTGAACTCCTATGGCAACAACTCCAGAATTCAACCCAAGCGGGACAACGTAACTGTCGGGAAGTCGCCCATCGGTTAGCGACTGAAGTGGCTCGAATTTGCGTGGAGAGTCAACGGATTCAAATGTCAGGGGAAGTGGAAGAGTGGGCTAAAAAGCTGGCTCAACTTCGCCTTAAACAATGTTTACACTATTACCAGCAAGGATCGGTTAAGGGCCGTCAAGATCTCCATAGTACCTTAGCCGCGATTGTTTATGGTTATATAAATCCATCTTATCGGTTAGCCAGTTATGCAGCTCGCACTACCTTAATTGAGGATTTTTTACAAGCCTTTTACCTCGAAGCCTTTAATGCTTTTCGCCGTGAAACCGAACTCCCCCTCACCTATCACCCAAAAACTCGGTTAGACATTGCTGAATTCATGGCCTTTGCAGAGCGCTATGCTAAACGCCGAATTCGTCTGAAAGGGAATCGCTCGCAACAACTGATTATTTTACGAGCGCAAACCTTTTCTCAACAACAACCTCCAGAAGAGCTAGTCGATATTGAAACGGCTTCAGAAGGAGGTAGTTCGGACTCCGATTCCGAGTGGTCAAGTCCTGCACTCTCTCAAGTCCGTAAGGCTATCAGTAACCAGGTACAGATCCCAGAAGCCGATGAAATTACTGAAAAAGTTGTGCAAATGCTTTTAGAGTATCTAGAAGAACGCGGTCAGCAAAAATGTGCGGATTATTTCGTCTTCCGTTTACTGGATTTAGCCACTTCACAAATTGAATGGATTTTAGAGATTACGCCTAGGGAACGGGATTATCTACAACAACGGTTTAAATATCACTTAGAACGGTTTTCCCTAGGCCCCCATTGGCAATTAGTACATGAATGGTTAGAAGCAAGTTTAGAACAAAATTTAGGGCTAATGCCTCAAGAGTGGGAAACTTTTACCAACAAGCTTACTGAAGAGCAGAGAAAACACCTTAATCTGAAACAAGATCGGGTTGATGATGAAGCGATCGCCGATCAACTCGACTGTACACTCACTCAAATTCAAAAACGATGGATCAAAATCCTAGCGAAAGCTTGGGCGATCCGCAATGCCTAATTATCCGGAGAATTCAAAATTTGCCATGAATAAAGACCCAGAAGCCAAAATTGAAGCCCTTTTTACTTGGCTCCTCAATCCTCCATTGGATGACTCTTCCCCAGTTTCAGAAGAACTAGCATCAAGTTCCCATTCCGATCCCAATCCATCCCGATGGATAGATCAACCCGATGAATCATCTTGGGATTGGGAGGCACTCGATCCTTTAGAGTCTGAAGATATCGATGGCATCTATCCCCCCCATTTAAACCCAGAGGGCCAACCTTTAGAGATAGGAGAGATCCCCGCCGTGCAAGACCGTTTCCAGGCTTTATTAAAGCGACGAATTCAAGCTGAAATGCAATCGAATCTTCCCTTATTTCCTTGGGAAACAACGATGATGGACTATGAGGATGACCCCTGTGAGGTGGTATCCTCTCCCCCTGTTCTTTCTCAACCTTGGATGCTACAGCTCAAACAGTTAAATTTGCCTGTTCCTGTACAACTCCCTGAGTCTTTGCTGACTCAATTACTCAATCAATGTCAGCAAGTCGCCCAGTCTACTCTGGAAGAGGGGGCAAAATTGGTGCAAGCAGTAGAAAATTTATTTCCCAATCAGTTTCTGACTTTAAACCGAATAGCCCGTCCGTTATTATTGGGTGAATTGCGCTCTCCCCAAAAATCTCGTCCGACTTTAGTGTATGAGGAAGTCCAACAATCGCAAAAAATGCTGCTTTCTCTATTAGCCGCCCAAAAAATTCTCCAAACCCTAACCCTAACTCCCGTTGTCAATCAAACCTCCATAGAACGGAACTGGGAAACGGAACTTGGATCCTTGAAAGTTGCAGCTCATTATACCCGGACTGAACAGAAATCTCAACTTCGGGTAGAAGCGTTTCTGCCTTGTGCTGGAACAGTGCAGTTTCAAGGTGAAGGTAGACAGGCAATCTCCAAACGCTGCGATCCTGGATATCTAAGTGTAGAGTTATTTGATATTATTGGCGATCGCCCCTACAGTTTGGTCATTGAGCTAGAAAATAATCCTGAAGCGCCCCTGATGTTTGCTATTCAACCGACCCATATGGGATCTCAACCCTAAATTCAGATACCAAAGACAAAAAATCTTGTTACACTAGCTCTTAGCTTTAAATTAGCAAGCGTAACCAGATACAACCTATGGCAAACTCATCAGGGACGCGCCAGAGATCGAATTTTCCCTTCTTATCGGACTTGTGGAAGCATGTAGAGCGCCTTCCAAAACCCGTGGCTGAAGAATCCATGTTCTTAAGACTATTGGTTCAGGCCTTAGTGAGTGTGGGAATTATGGCCACTGATGTGGCAGCAGGAAGCCAAATGAGTCTGTGGGCTGTTCCTGTGGGTACGATCGGGGCCCTGTGGAGTTGGTATCGACGCAAGGATCGCAATGTAGTCACGAAATTTGCGATCGCTATTGGCATGTTAATTGCCCTCTTTGTATTTTTCGGAAACCTGTTTACCCAACTCAACGATACCCGACTGGTTCTGGCTGAACTGCTAGTTCATCTCCAAGTCTTACATAGTTTCGACTTACCACGCCGCAAAGACTTGGGCTATTCGATGATGATCGGGCTGATTTTAATTGGTGTCGCTGCAACTCTGAGCCAAACCTTAGCCTTTTCCCCCCTCTTATTCCTGTTCCTGGTCATTGCCCTGCCTACTCTGGTTTTAGATTATCGCTCGCGGCTTGGATTATCGCCTCTCACCTGGAATTGGCGTTCGACGACTCGTAAGCGTACCCCCTTAGCACCAGAACTAGCACCCAAACAATTGGGATTTATGCTCTTAGTGATTCTAGGATTAGGCATGGCTCTGTTTGCTGCCTTTCCTAGGGTTCCCGGCTATCAATTACGCAATTTCCCGGTCAGCGCACCTCCCCTAATGCAAGAAGAAGAACAAAGCTTTCAGGGATTGCCAGGAACCATTATCAACCCAGAAACCGCCGAGGATGGAGAGGGTGAAGGGGGCGGAGGAGAAGCCCCTAGTGAGGGAGCTGGTCAAATGGATGACACCTTTTATTATGGGTTTAATAGTCAAATCAACCAGAATTTGAGAGGTCAACTGACTCCCAGGGTAATGTTGCGGGTTCGCTCTCAAGCAGAAGGATTTTGGCGAGTGTTAGGGTTCGATCGCTATACCGGTCAAGGATGGGAAATTGAGCAAGAGGGTACAGCATTGGTTGAACGCCCATCTTGGTCGTATAAATTTTACATGCCTCGCATTTCTTCATTAGCCAGAAGTCGGGAAGTGGTGCAAACCTATACGGTGGTTGAACGTTTACCCAACCTGATACCGGCGTTATATCAAGTTGAGGATCTATACTTTCCTACGCGAGAAGTGGGGATAGATAAACATGGAGCATTGCGATCGCCCCTTAACCTACGAGAAGGATTAACCTACACTGTAATTTCTGAGGTTCCCTATCGCGATCGCTCGGTTTTGCGGGAAGCCTCGACAGACTATCCGCAAGAGATTCGTGAGCTGTATCTGCAAATTCCTCCAGAAATTGCAGAGCGGGTACGTCAGAAAACGGAAGAAGCGTTGGCAACTTCAGAAAATCCCTTAACCGATCCCTATGAAAAAGCTCTGTATCTGGCTCAATATTTGAAACAACGCTATAGTCTTGAGCCAGAATTACCCTTTTTTGATGGCAATGAAGACCTGGTAGAAGCCTTTCTCTTCAAATATAACGGTGGATATCCGGATCACTTTTCTACTACGTTAACCATAATGTTGAGAGCAATTGGCATTCCGGCACGTCTAGCCGTCGGCTTTGGGTCTGGAGAATTTAACCCCTTTACCGGATTGTATGTGGTTCGTAATATTGATGCCTTTGCCCTCACAGAAGTCTATTTTCCAGAGTATGGTTGGTTTAGCTTTGACCCGATTCCTGGTCATCCCCTAATTCCGCCCTCAATTTCTGATTATCAAAGCTTTAGCGTCCTGCGTCAGTTTTGGAATTGGGTTGCCGGTTGGTTACCGTCTCCGGTGAAAAATGCTCTTACGGCGATCGGGGCATTTATTATGACTGTTTTAGTTCGGTCACTGATTCGTCTGTGGCAATTGATTTCCAGTGGCTGGACGGGGTTCTTTATCGGTTCAATTTTGGCGATCGCGATCTCCTTTTTGCTCTGGGTCTTATTTAAGCAATGGCAACAGTGGAGACGGCAAAGATGGCTCTCTAAACTCCATCCCATGGAGCGAATTTATCAACAATACTTAGACATTCTTAAAGAAGCAGGTTATCCCAAACATCCAGCGCAAACCCCTCAAGAATATGCTGAAAGCTTGCGAGGTAAGTATGGCTTAGAAACAACGAACGTAATTGAGAGGATTCCCCAAGCCTATGTGCAGTGGCGCTATGGGGGTATAGAATCTGAATCGGTTGCCCATTTACAGCAGAGTTTACAACAATTAAAACAACGTTCCCGCCAAAAGAAATTTCTAACCCAGGATGCAATTAGAAACTAGCCTTACCCGTTAGAATACAAGAGGATACTCCTCGCTTGTTTAAGTTTTGCGGCTCAACGGGAGCGATTTATGATGGTAGTTGAGTAATGCTGTTTTTATTTGACCAGAATCTATCGCCTCGTTTAGTTGATATTCTGGCAGGTATTTATCCTAATTCTATGCATGTTGATAAACTTGGATTAGCCTCTGTACCCGATCGCAAAAGTTGGGAGTATGCTTGTCGAAACAATTATCTAATTGTGACTAAAGATACGGATTGTAGGGAGTTAAGCATCTTATTAGGGTTCCCTCCCAAGGTTATCTGGATACGGCCCGGGAACTGTTCAACAGGAGATTTAGAACAGCTACTGTGAGATAATTATAATGCAGTAGTCTCTCTAAGTCAGGATATCAATCAAGGAATATTGACCTTGTTTTAGGATGCGATCGCCCGAGGAAATCGAGCATTACCAAATTATAAAGCTATAGTGCCTCTTTACCAGACAGAAGCTAAAATGGTTGGCGTTAAAAGAACGCTCTAGCATAATCCCTGCCATGAACAATTATCCTATTCATACTGCGTTTAAGATTCTTCCTCTGATTGCCAGTGCTATGTTGTTAGGCTCTTGTGGCAAAGAACAAGTACAGGCAACGCCTCGTCCTGCGGTTCCAGTAGTCTTTGGAGAGGTGGAATCGGGGCGGGTCAGTGAGGGTACAGAATATAATGTGTCCTTGGTATCAAGAGAAATTGCCAATGTGCGCCCTAGGGTGAGTGGGAATATTTTAGAGCGATATGTGGATTTAGGAGATCGCGTCACCGCTGGACAACGGATGTTTATCATCGATCCGATTGAACAACAGGCAGCCGTAAATTCCCAACTGGCCCAAGTAGGATCTGCCACAGCCGCTGTAGAAACCGCCAAAAGTAGCTTACAATCGGCGATCGCCGAACGCGCCCGTATTGCCACCGAAAAAGACCTCAACTCCGCCCGTGCCGACTGGGAAAACGCCAAATCCACCCTACTTTCCCAAGAAGCCGAACTAGATCGCCGCCAAGCCCAACTTGATTACCAAACCTTAGAAAATGAGCGCTATCAATCCCTAGCTGACAATGGAGCGGTTTCCCAAGAAACTGCCGATCAAACCGAACGCTCTTATCTACAAGCGCAAGCAGATGTCGAAAACCAAAATAAAGTGATTGAAGCGGCTCAATCAACCGTCGTCAGTACTCGCCGAGCCTACGATCGCCTCATTGCCTCCGTAGATGCCCAACTCGCTGCCCAAGATCAAGTCATTGCTGGGGCGGAGGCTGAAATTGCTCGTGCCCAACAAGAACTGCAACGCACCAGGCAACAAGCAGCCGAACAAGAAGCCCGCTTAGGATTTTATGAAATTAACGCCCCATTTTCAGGAACCGTAGGCAATGTTCCAGTCAACGTTGGGGATTTTGTCGATAGCCAAACCCTTCTTGCTACTGTCAGTCAATCCCAACCTTTAGAAGTCCTGATCCAGATTCCCATTGACCGCTTATCCCAAGTCCGCATTGGTACCCGAATTGAGTTGCAGACTCAACAAAATGAACCCATTGGAGTTATACCCGTGTCCTTCATTTCACCACAAACCGATGCTCAGACCCAAACCATTACCATTAAAGGTATCTATGCCAATGCCGAAAATCAATTGCGTACCGATCAATTAGTGAAGGCAAAAGTAGTTTGGGAAGACAAATCCAGTGTGACCATTCCCACGACAGCAGTTACGCGTATTGGTGACCAAGCTTTTGTGTTTGTCGTCAATGAATCGGAAGGCACACAAGTGGCAACCCAAACCCCAGTCACCCTAAGTAGTATTACGGATCAAAGCTTTGTCGTTCAGGACGGCTTGCAGGGAGGCGAAACCATCGTCACGGAAGGAGTGGTTAAACTCCGCGATGGTGCGCCTGTAGTGGATGCGAGCACCCTACCGAGTTCTCCAGAGAATGGGGAATAGGTACAGCGCTTTGCGCTATCGTGGGGGAGCGGGAACGTTAACGCCAGTAGAAGAAAAATTACCGTTCAGTCAAGCACCAGATGTGATGGTGGTTTTGGGAGTGGAGAAAAAAGATAGAGGTTCTTATAAACAATGGGAAGAAGGAAATATCGTGCCTCAAGTGGCGATAGAGATTGTCTCACCGAGCAATACCACAGGAGAGATGAACGATAAGTTTGAGTTCTACGACCATTATGGCGTGGAAGAATATTATGTCTACGATCTGGAACTCAATCAACTGCAAGGATGGTTGAGAAGTGGGGGGGAAATTAACCGAAATTCCTCAAATGGAGGGTTGGAGAAGTCCTTTATTGGGAGTGAGTTTTAGTACCCGATCGCCAGAGTTGCAGGTGTTTGCGCCGACTGGGAAAGTGTTCGAGACTTATGAGGATGTCGTGCGAGAGCGCGATCGCCAGTGTCAGGAAGCCGATCGCCTGCGTCAGGAAGCCGATCAACTTCAGGAAGCCAATCGCCAACGTCAGGAGAAGGAGTTGCAGCGCGATCGCGCCAAATCGGAATTACAACAGCTACGGGAAAAACTGCGACAGTTAAATATCGATCCGGATTCTTTGTAGGCTTTTATCTTAAAAATGCTAGATTACAATAGTCCCCAATTAATAATCCCATAGCCGATAATGGAAACTATTACTATTCCAGTAGATGCTGAACTGGCCAAACATTACCGAGAATCGGAACCGGAACAACAACAGAAAATTGTCATGTTTATTAATCTAATGCTCAAAAAAGCGATAAATCAAAAGCCCCTTCTAGAAATCATGGAAGAAGCAAGTAAGCAAGCGATTGCCAATGGCATGACTCCAGAAATTCTCGACTCAATTCTTAACGATGACAACTAACAGAATTGTGATTGACACTAATGTAGTCGTCAGTGCTTTAATCTTCACTGAATCTACGGCAATGAAAGCTTTTCAAGCCAGTAAAACCCAAGGAACTATCCTGATTTCTAGCGATATTATATTGGAGATAAGTGAAGTTTTAAGTCGTCCCAAATTTGATCGATACATCTCGACAAAAATTCGTGAAGACTTTTTAGCCAGCTTGTATAGAGAAGCAGAAGTTATTGCAATTACTGAAACTATTGATAGTTGTCGAGATCCCAAGGATAACAAATTCCTGGAAGTAGCGATATCGGGCAATGCGAGTTATATTATCACTGGAGATAAGGATTTGTTAGAACTTCATCCCTTTAGAGGTATTCCTATTTTAACTCCTCAAGATTTTTTGCAAGTGGTCTCAATATAACTACTCCTTGAAACTCTTTGAGTTTATGCACTGCTGGTGTTGTTTACATT
>NZ_CEZBFX010000168.1:0-8130 GCF_982964205.1 Roseofilum sp.
GGGGAGATGGGGGGATGGGGAGATGGGGGAATTGCCCATAACCCATTACCCATTACCCAAACAGAACTGACTTGGATTCAGCAAACCTTGTATCCTCAATTACAAGCAACCGCCCAAGAAATTACCAACCTGTTGCGCGGACTAGAAGGCTACTATGTTTCCAGCGGGCCGTCAGGCGCTCCGACGCGGGGACGGGCGGAAGTGCTGCCCACCGGTCGGAATTTTTACTCGGTTGATATTCGGGCGATTCCCACAGAAACGGCTTGGGGAATGGCGCGAAAAGCAGCCGAGGCATTAATTGAACGTTATACCCAGGAAAATGGGGAGTATCCAAAAACCTTGGGGTTGTCGATGTGGGGCACTTCAGCCATGCGGACGGGAGGAGAAGATTTGGCTGAGGCTTTATGGTTGTTAGGGGTACAACCAGTTTGGGATGGCCCATCTCGTCGCGTGGTCGATTTTGAAGTGGTTCCGGTGTCGGTGTTGGGACGGCCGAGGGTAGATGTTACATTGAGAATTTCGGGATTTTTCCGGGATGGTTTCCCGAATTTGATCGATCTGTTTAATCGGGTGGTGGAGAAGGTTGCGGGGTTGGATGAACCGGAAGAGGACAATCCTTTAGCGGCGACGGTAAGAGAGGAAACCCAGAAATGGCAAGAGTTAGGGTTAAGTGAAGAGCAGGCGTGGGGGCGATCGCACTATCGCATGTTTGGCTCAAAACCGGGTGCGTATGGTGCAGGGTTACAGGGGTTAATTGAGTCCCAAAATTGGCGCACGGATGAGGATTTAGCCCGCGCCTATCTCAATTGGAGCAGTTACGCCTACACGGGGCAAGGAGAAAGTCAGTCTGCACCGGAAGTATTTGCCCAACGCTTACAAGATTTACAGGTGGTTCTTCACAATCAAGATAACCGCGAACACGATCTGTTAGATTCGGATGATTATTATCAGTTTCAAGGGGGATTAACGGCGGCAGTACGGTCATTAACCGGGAAAAATCCCACGGTTTATTTTGGCGATCATGCCGTTATGAATCACCCGAAAATTCGCACGCTGCAAGAGGAAATTAACCGGGTTTATCGATCGCGAGTCGTCAATCCGAAGTGGATTGCCGGTGTTATGCGTCATGGGTATAAAGGAGCATTTGAAATGGCGGCAACAGTAGATTATTTGTTTGCCTATGATGCGACTACCCATTGTGTTGCCGATCACATTTATGACGGCGTAAGCGAAGCCTATCTACTCGACCCTAAGGTACAGGAGTTTGTGGAAAAGCACAATCCTTGGGCGCTCCGAGATATGGCAGAACGGTTATTAGAAGCCCATCAGCGCGGACTGTGGACAAGTGCAAGTGCGGAACGGGTAGATGCGTTGAGGGCGATCGTCCATCAAGCCGAAGCGAGTATTGAGTAGAACAGGCGATCGCTACTGGTTTAATCCCAATATCCCCACATTAAAGCGCCATATTGAAGAGTGGACAAGAACCAATTAAAACCACTTTTTTCCGCTGGTGTAAATGGTCGTGGCTTCAAGTCCACCTCATGCTTCAATCCCACCAACTGATTCCCTTTTCCATATCGCTTAAATCGGCGAATAAAAGAGAATAAACCTTGACCAAAATCATGATAAACTAATGAAGACAAAGCATAGGAGAGTTGACCCACTTCCGAAAGGCGAAACCCCAAATCAATATCCTCACCTGCTGCAATTTGAATCTGGTCATCAAATCCACCAACTGATTCTAAAGCAGGCTTCCAGATTAGAGTATTGGCAGTAATCACATAATGGGGACGCAGATCCCCAAATTGATCTTGGACTGAAGGTGGAATCAGAATTTTTTGAGAGCCATAATAAGCAGAAAGTTGATCTTGTTGCAAGGGTTGCACATTGCCGGCATAACCCACTGCACCATTGAGCATAGTTTGGTAACCTGTTAAAAAGCTGGCTGTAGGAATACAATCACTATCCGTGAATAAAATCCATTCTCCTTGAGCTTTTTGAATGCCTAAATTTCTCGCACTAGCTGGACCGAGCGCTTGACATTCAAAGCGTTTAATCGGTAGGCTGAAATGACCAAAATCTTCCCTAATAACAATGGGAATAGAAGAATTATTATCAACGATCAGTATCTCACGAGGATAGTTTTCTGGGAGATGGGAATCAAAAAAAGAGGTCAGAAACCGATCAATCCCTGGTTGATTATTTTTCACAGGGATAACCACAGAAACTCGATCGCAGGCTAAAGTTAAGGGAGCCTGAAGATTGAGTTTGCGCTCAGGAACAAAATGACTATAGATCAGTGAAGTCATGTTGGGTAATGGGAAAATTAAATACCAATGATTTGCTGGTATTGCACCCCGTAAACTGCCACGCAGCAGAATTTAGGAATAGATCTTGATTAAAGAATATTCCTAGAGATAATCTCTAGATTAAGTTGAGTGAATGCTAGAGTAGTTTAAGATGAGACTGTAAGAGTCGTCTAAAAGTTTCCTCATCCATGAACCTGGTTCACAACTGCGGCTAATTCTCAACGATCATTACAGCAGTTAATTGCCTCTGCTATGCCCTGGATCAATAGTGGTTTTTAAAGATAGCCAGAATAGCTCACTTGCTAGATTGAGTCTGTTGCTCACTCCCCCCACTCCTCTATTGCCCACCACAGCGCCAAGTACTGTATCAAACACCAAATAAATTCTTGAGCCGTTTTCTCACCCAAACCACCGGATTTTTATCATCTTCTGAAGCATCTACTAGCCCCAATTCACGCAACTGCTTTTGGCGTTCAGAGAGTTCGTCTTGGTGTTTAGCAAACTCTTGGACAATGACCTCGGAAAGTTCTGGGTGTTCGCGCAACAAATTTTCAAAGCCCTTATGATTAATGGCAAATAAAATGGTCTCTTCAACGGCGCGAACCGAAGCGGTACGAGGAATGCCTAACATTAAAGAGAGTTCACCAAAAAAACTACCTGTCCTCAAATTGGTTAAATGCTTATTGATTTTTTCTACATAAACTTCAACTGTACCGGATAAGACAATATAAAAACTATCCCCGGCATCCCCCTCTCGAAAAAGCACTTCAGATTCCCTTAAACGCCTGCGACAGCCCACTTCAATAAGTTGCCTTAATTCCAGTTCGGTAAAATTCTTAAAGTAGGTAACTTGGGGAAGTAAATCCCGGAGTGCCAGAGGCTTAGAGTCTTGAATTTCTGGATTTTTATTGGCTTCTAAAAATTCCTGAACTTCTGATTTTCTACGTCCGACTGGATAGAGAACTTCTGGATTTCTCAGCCATAAATCTTGCTGAGGAAAGGGGATGGTAATATTGTATTGTCTTAAGTGATATTCGATTAAAAAATTGAGGGAACTGGTGATATGAGGTTCTAAATCAATACGGGAGACCCAAACCCAGAGTTCAAAATCTAAAGAACTGGCTCCAAAACCAATAAAAATGACCTTGGGTGGGGGGTCTGAGCTAACCGAAGGCTCCATATACGCAGCTTTGAGTAGGGCTTCAGTCACTAGAACTGGATCGCTGCCATATTCGACACCAACAGGAATGTGAATCCGGTTTGTGGGGGATTCATAATCCCAATTGAGAATCATATTTTCCACAAGATGGCTATTCGGAACAATCACGGAACCGCCACGCCGGGTGCGAATTAAGGTAGAGCGCAGAGAAATTTCTTTGACATAGCCATCCATGCCATCAAATTGGACAAAATCACCGATGCGCAGTTTTCGTTCAACCAATAGGGTGAGTCCACTGGTAAAGTTTTTCGTAATACTTTGCAAGCCTAAACCAATACCAACGCCTAAACCACCAGCGAGTACGGTTAAAGAGGCAATATCAAAGCCATTGGTTTGTAAAATAACTAGAAAACCAATGGTGGAAAAGCTGTAACCAACAATAGTGGCGATCGCCTGGCGGTTCCCTTCATCAATTTTGAGCTTTTGGAGCAGACGATATTTGAGGAAGTTTTTGAGTAGTCTGGCAAAGACGAGGACAATGACTAAGGAAAAGAGAATATTGATAATGGCAATAATGGTGATCTTTTCATTGCCAATGGTGAGAATGGAGGTGTTTGAAATATGATCGATCAGGTTAACTATCGTTTGCCAAAGTCTGGCGATCGTGCTACTCATGTCGGCCCAGTATGAGGTGTATATTACCGATACATCGGGTATCGCGCTGGTCATTGGTAATCAGAGGTGAAAAATCTCTGAGGAAAGAAGTTTCAGTGTTTGGCGATCGCCGAAATTAACTCCGATATCAGCGCGTATTGCTATGTATCGACATTCGTTCTGTTCTATCATATTTCTGGGGTTACCGGGCTTATACAGCGCTTTGCGCTGGGGAATAGGGAATAGGGAATAAGGAATAGGGTTGTGGTACATGGAGAGAGAGGATTCAAGTTTGTGTTTTATAACGCAAGCAAAGTGCTGTATTCCTCTTCTGTCATTCTGGGAAATTCTGACGTTTTATGTCCGTGAAGCGGAAATTTCCGTCATTACAGCCCGAGATCGCGAAGCAATGCGGAGCATTATCGCCAACGAAAGAATCAGGATTTCATTCCCCTTTTTTGAAAAGCGACCGAAGGGGGGTATAGATCAATTGGGAAGTAATTCTGAAAGTTGCCATTCTCCCTGAAGCGTAAATGCTGCCCAGAAATAGGGAAGTTTGTATTGTTCGCTATTCCAAAGTTCGAGTTGGGCAGCTCGGAGGGCAGCCGCTGGCGAAAGGTCTTTTTGCAGCATATTTTGATACAAATTAATCATTAATTGGGCGGTAGCACGGTCATCAACTTGCCACAGACTGACGATTGTCCGGGCTGCACCAGCATAGAGAAAGCCTCTGGTGAGTCCAATTAATCCTTCACCGCGAATGGCTTTTCCGAGTCCAGTTTCGCAGGCACTGAGAACCACGAGTTCAGCACGAAGATTGAGGTTATAGATATCGTGGAGACGGAGAAAGCCGTTTATGGCTTCTCCTTGGGGGTTGAGTAAGGAGAGAACTAAGCCAGAGAGTTCGGGCGTAATGCTGTTGAGTAGTCCGTGGGTAGCAAAGTGGAGGATACGATATTGGCTGATGTCGGGACTTGTTGCGATCGCTTTGGAGGCTTGGAAGCCAAAACCTTGGGTGGTTTGTCCTTTGGGCAATAGGGCGAGAATCTCTTCGGCTTCTTGTTGGGTAAAAGGGAGGCGATCGAAGATCAGTCCCGCTTCTCTAGCCGATCGCTCTAATTCCGGCGGTAAAAAATTTTCTGGCGGTTGAATATCAGGATTAAGACGGTTGTCTTGGGGACTAAACACCGGATCGGCGAGGATCGCCAGGGTTTTGGGAGCGGCTTGGCGTTGGGCAATGTCCTGCCTTAGTTGACTGAGACTAGAAGCACTGGGGAGGGCAATCAGTTCATAATCAACGATCAGGGGGGTATAGGTATTCACGGAAGCAGGAGCGGCGATCGCTGCCCAGGGAATGTATTGTAAGCCCCCATCACTCACGATCGCTAACCGTTCCCCTTCCAGATGGTCAGCAATGGGGTCTACAATCATCGTACTCAAGATATGGGCTGCCCCTTCTGCCCGTCTTCGGCGAATTCTCAGCCTGGGGGAAATCACGGCTTCTCGGAACGCTTGGGCGGCTTTTTCGATCGCGTCTCTACTGGGCAGTTCGGCGCTATGCAACCCATCAGAAGTCACTACCCACACATAACTGCGCTCTTTTCCCAAGGAATAGGTTACTAGAGTGGTGTCCCGATCCACAACTTGCTGTTGGATCTGAGCCACACTCAGGGGTTGGGGTTGGGTGAGGTTAGCATAGTTCGGACTGGTGGCGCGGATACGAGCCTGAATATCTCGGTAAGCCAGTAGCAAATCTTCAATTTCTCGATCGAGTTCGGCCGCTCGATCGGCTTGATAATTATCTCGCAAAAGCCTAAGTTTTCGCTCTTCTAGGGCGGCTAGTTGCTGACTGAGGGTTTGTTCTTTTTGGACTAGCTCCGGATTTACACCCGTGCGAATGTCAACTTTAGCTTCTGTGAGGAGGTCTAGGAGCGATCGCCCACTGGCTCGTTCTCTGGCTTCTAGCGCCCGAGTATCATAACCGCGATCGGGGGTATTGCGGTGACGCTCCATGAGCAGATCGATATAAAACTCATAATAATCCTGCTTACTGGCGAAAAACGTACTTCTCAGGTCTTGCACACTGACCCGGGTTCTGAGATCCTCAATCAGGGTAAGAGCGTTTTCTATGGTGGCTTGGGCGAGTTCAAGCTTCCCTTGTTGGCGCTGCGCTTGGGCGATGGAATAGAGGGTAAGAGCTTCTTTGGGGCGATCGCCCACCTGTCGCCGTAAGTCTAGAGCCTGATTATAGTAGGTTAGGGCTAACTCTAAATTTCCCTGTTGGGCATAAACATAGCCCAGATTATTCAGGGTACTCGCTTTTCCGGCGCGATCGCCTAATTTTTCCCATAACGGCAAAGCATTCACATAAGTCGCTAAAGCATTATCGGGTTTATCCAGTTTCGCATACACAAAGCCAATATTATTCAACGTACTCGCCTGTCCCCGACGATCCTCCTCATCTTGCCACAGTTTTAGGGCATCTTGATAATGAACCAAGGCTTGGGAATACCGCTCCAAGTCACTATAGCTGCCGCCTATATTATTTAATGTAGCGGCGATCGATTTTGGGTTACCCAGATCCTGAACTAACTCCAAAGCGCGGTTGTAGGTGGCAAGCGCCTGGTTATAGTCCCCCAACTCCGTATAGACTACAGCCAAATTATTTAAAGTCGCCGCTTCTCCCGTTTGAAAATTGACACTACGCCATACCCCCAACGCCTGATTATAAAGATCCAACGCCTCTTGGTAGTTAGATAGCTTCGTATGCACCTGCGCCAAGGACAACAGGACGCTGGCTTCCGTTTGAGGACGACTAGCCGTTCTCGGTAAAAGCTGGTTATAAAGGGAAAATGCTTGGTCAAATTCCCCCAACTCGCGATAGGCTAACCCCATCCAATTGAGGATGATGATTTCCTGGTCAGTATTTTCAGTCTCTTGCGAAAGCTTTAGCGCCACTTCCCAAGACTTTAGCGCCTCCCGCAGTCCTCTGGCTGTTCCTTGGCTATAGTGTTTCATTCCCTTTCGGAATATCTCCATCGCCTCTGGGGAACTTTCCACTCCCCAGGCTAGGGGTTCTGCATGAGGCACGTGAAGAGCGAACGGAGTAGGGACGAAAACCATTTCGCCCCCAACCCCCCAAACTATCCCGACGATGGCACTAACGATCCTCAGCCTAAAATGGGTTGGGGTTAAATGAAAAAAACTCATAATTTTACTATGAACTCTATCTCCAGAATTTCCCGTATTTTTCTCAGCAGTCTACTCGCGAGTGGGGCAATGCTCTATTCTCCCCTCTCGACTTTAGCCCAAATTAACCAAGCCGAAGTGAACGAAATTTTAGACAGCGAAGAAGTATTCATCGAAGAAAACCCCGCTCAAGTCGAAGATCAAGCGGATTTTGGTCAAGCGGTGCTCACCCAAGAAGCTAGAGCTGGTTTAGAATTCAATAATGGAGCCGTTGGTCGTTTGGGCAGCAATTCTTCCGTTACCGTCGGTCAATGTGTGGAAGTCAAAAACGGTCAACTTCTAGTCAGCGGTCCTGTTGATGGCTGTATTGCCGGTTTTTTAGTCAACGTCCAAGGAACGCTCTACCTCCTAGAAGTCGATGCTGAAAATAATGGCAATATCAAGGTTTTAGAAGGTACGGTATTGGTAACTCCCCAAGGTGCTTTAGAAGCTGCTGAACCGATAATTTTAAGCGCTGGTCAAAAGTTACCCGTCGTGGGCAATGTTTTAGGCCAGATCCAAGATATTACCCCAGAAGAATTCGCCCAGATTGTTGCGGGGGAACTGTTTCAGGGCTTTACTGTGCCGGTGACGGTAGAAGGGGCACTGCGATCGGTTTGCCTACAATTATTTGGAGATTTAGGTTTTACCTGTACGGCTCAAGGTATTCCAGTTCCTGCACCTCCAGTTTCTGTTCCGAGTGTCCCAGGATTGCCCTTTTGATCGTTACAGCGCGAAGCGCTGCTATGAGGTACATTGTCGATCATAGATTCGAGTTGT
>NZ_CEZBFX010000169.1:0-1897 GCF_982964205.1 Roseofilum sp.
TACCATGTGTGGATATCCCTACCTCGAAACCTGACCTAAAACCTGATATATGTGGAAGAGGTTAGCACTCTAACTAAGAGAGTGCTAAATTGGCTGATGATATCACGTAAACCTAACCCTAAAGGTGTATGGCTAAAATCGTCTCATTTAAGGAAGAATCGCGCAAAGCCTTAGAAAAAGGTGTAAACGCCCTAGCGGATGCCGTCCGCATTACTCTTGGCCCTAAAGGTCGGAATGTGCTGTTAGAAAAGCAATTTGGTGCGCCCCAAATCATTAATGATGGGATCACCGTTGCTAAAGAAATTGAACTCGAAGATCCCCTAGAAAATACCGGAGCGCAACTGATCCGGGAAGTGGCTTCCAAAACCAAAGACACGGCGGGAGATGGAACCACCACCGCCACCGTTTTAGCTCAAGCCATGGTAAAGGAAGGGTTAAAAAATGTAGCTGCTGGTGCAAACCCCGTAGCGCTACGTCGGGGAATTGAAAAAACCATTGCCCACTTAGTCACAGAAATTCAAGCCATTGCCAAACCTGTAGAAGGAGAGGCGATCGCCCAAGTCGCCACCGTTTCTTCTGGCAATGACGAAGAAGTCGGGCAAATGATTGCCAAAGCCATGGAAGCGGTAACCAAAGATGGTGTGATCACCGTTGAAGAATCCAAATCCTTGCTCACGGAGCTAGAAGTGGTTGAAGGGATGGAAATCGATCGCGGTTATCTCTCTCCCTATTTCATCACCAACAGCGACCAAATGACGGTGGAATATGAGAATGCAAAACTCCTACTCACCGACAAAAAAATCAGCTCCATTCAAGACTTGGTTCCCGTTTTAGAAAAAATGGCTAGAGCCAGTCAACCCCTACTCATTATTGCCGAAGACATTGAAGGCGAAGCTCTAGCTACCCTAGTGGTGAATAAAGCTAGAGGTGTGCTGAATGCTGCTGCCGTTAAAGCCCCTGGATTTGGCGATCGCCGCAAACAAATGCTGCAAGATATCGCCGTATTAACCGGGGGTCAAGTCATTTCCGAAGAAGTTGGCTTAAGCCTCGATACCGTCGAGCTAGACATGCTCGGAACTGCCCGCAAAATCAGCATCGACAAAGACAGCACCGTCATCGTTGCCGAAAACAACACCCAAGCCGATGTCGAAAAGCGGATCGCCCAAATTCGTCGCCAACTCGACGAAACCGACTCCGACTACGATAAAGAAAAACTCCAAGAGCGGATCGCCAAACTCGCTGGTGGTGTTGCTGTAATCAAAGTTGGTGCAGCCACCGAAACCGAACTCAAAGACCGCAAACTCCGCATCGAAGACGCACTCAACGCGACCAAAGCCGCCGTTGATGAAGGCATTGTTCCCGGAGGCGGAACCACCTTAATTCACCTCTCCAACAAAGTTGAAGAACTCAAAGGACAATTAACCGCCGAAGAACAAATTGGTGCAGAGATCGTCGCTCGTGCCCTAGCTGCTCCCCTACGTCAAATCGCTGATAATGCTGGCGTTGAAGGTTCAGTCATCGTTGCCCATGTACGGACAACCGAATTTAATGTGGGCTACAATGCCGCCACGGGTGAATATGTAGACATGATTGCCGCTGGTATTATTGACCCCGCTAAAGTCGTTCGCTCTTCCGTGCAAAATGCAGGTTCCATTGCTGGAATGGTTTTAACCACTGAAGCGTTAGTGGTCGAAAAACCTGAACCCAAAGGTGCTGCTCCCGATATGGGCGGCATGGGCGGCATGGGCGGCATGGGTGGCATGGGTGGCATGGGTGGCATGGGTGGCATGGGTATGATGTAATTACCCATGGAAGGTTTTCCCATCCATTTCACCTAACTTTTGGCAGCTTGCTCGTAAGAACAAGCTGCTTTTAGTATACAGAGCTTCATCCTAGG
>NZ_CEZBFX010000169.1:1997-7900 GCF_982964205.1 Roseofilum sp.
AGGGAGAAATTGCAGAAACTAAAACAATCACCCCATTTCGGGTTAATAGATGGGAAACAAACCCAATGCGGCGGATATTTTCGTCTCGGTCTTCTTTGCTAAAGCCTAATCCTTTGGTGAGGTTTGTACGAACAATATCCCCATCTAGGACTTCTAATTTAACGTCAGCAGCGCGTAGTTTTTTTTCTAGGGCTTGGGTAATGGTGGTTTTACCAGCGCCACTGAGACCAGTAAACCAGATTGTAACACCACGGTGATTCATACGAACAAAAAGTTTTAAGATTTAGATCTACTGTACTATTTTCTGGTCAACTTGCGAAAGTCAGGAGCGCTACGCGCGGGTAATGGGTAATAGGTAATGGGTACGGGAGCAAGGAGTAGAAGAATGGGTTAATCCTCCGTTCTGAAATTTATTCCCTATTCCCTATTTCCTAGTGCGTAGCACTCTTAGCGGCCATAGGATTGGGTTAAGTGTAGCAGGCGATCGCCTAATTCCTGACTCAACATCCCTGGATCGGCATAGCGCCAACGCCAATTTCCAGCACTGACACTCGGATCGTTCATTCGTCCTTGGTTATCTAAACTGAATAAATCTTGTAGGGGGAGAATTGCCCAAACGGCTACCGCGCTCAAGGCTATACGGATTAACAGCCAAGAAATCTCAGTAATTTCTTCTGGGGAACTATAACCGAGATATTCGGCTAAATGCTGTTTTTCTTTTTGGCTCGCCTTTTCCCACCACCCCACTGCCGTATCATTATCGTGAGTTCCCGTATAGCAAATGGCATTTTGGGGATAATTATGGGGCAAATACGCATTATCAGATCCTCCTCCAAACGCAAATAGGAGAATTTTCATTCCTGGAAAGTTAAAATGATCCCGTAATTTTTCCACTTCTGGCGTAATAATGCCCAAATCTTCCGCTAAAACGGGTAAATTGCCTAATTCCTCACCCAAGGTTTGGAAAAACTCAAATCCTGGAGCCTTTACCCATTCTCCATTCATGGCTGTTTCTTCACCCGCAGGTACTTGCCAATAGGCTTCAAAGCCTCGGAAATGGTCAATCCTGACGACATCCACATATTGCAGTGTGGCTCGGAAGCGTTCAATCCACCAAGCATAATTCGTTTCTTGTAATTTATTCCAATCATAAACTGGATTCCCCCACAATTGCCCTGTGGCACTAAAATAATCCGGAGGTACGCCCGCCATCCATGCCGGTTCTAAGGTTTGGGGATCTAACTTGAAAATTTCGGGATTTGCCCAGACATCGGCGCTATTGTGGCAGACATAAATCGAAACATCACCGATAATTTGAATGCCTTTTTCGTTGGTGTACTGGCGCAGATTTTGCCACTGTTCAAAAAACTTGAATTGCAGAAATTGATGGTATAGGATGGAATCAGCAAGGGTTTCTTTTTTACGGGCTAGGCTCTGGGGTTCGCGACGAGCAAGCGATCTTTCCCAATGATTCCAAGCTTGTCCCCCATTCTCCTCCATCAGGGACATAAATAACACATAATCATCTAACCAACTGGCCTGTTCCTGACAAAATTGAGTAAAGTTAGTCAAGGCAGGATTTTCCTCTTCTGCTAACTGTTCTTTAAAGGTTTCATAGGCCTGTTTGAGGAATCCATATTTATGGGAAATCACGCGATCGAAATTTACTCGGTTGGGGCTGATATCTTCTCCACTTAGAGGAATTAATTCTTCGGAATTTAATAATCCTTCTGCGGCTAATTGCTCTAAGCTAATCATCAAGGGATTACCTGCAAAAGCACTGTAATTCATCGTGTAAGGAGAATGTTCATAACCGGTTGGTCCTAGGGGCAAAATTTGCCATATTTTTTGCCCACTCCGAGCGAGGAAATCAACAAATTGATAAGCATTCTCTCCTAAATCGCCAATTCCAAAGGAACTGGGGAAGGAAGTCGGGTGTAATAAGATGCCACTTGCGCGTTCAAAAGCCATAGGAATTACAAACTCTACAAGAGATACGGACGATCGGTCTTCTCCATAGAATAAGACAAAAAGTCCCTCGCGATCGCTGGGGCAGATTTGTTGTTTTTTTATTCATCTGCTCATTTTCTTGAGCTACTCCTATTTTTTTGCTTCAGGTATTAAAATGAAAAATCAAGAACATTGGACAATAGAAGAAATGTGCCACTCCATCCTCAAAGACGATCCCCTTTGGTTTAAAGATGCGATTATTTATGAAGTTCCTGTCCGGGCTTTTGCCGATAGTAACGGAGATGGTATCGGTGATTTCGGTGGACTCAAGGACAAACTGGACTACATCCAAGAATTAGGGGTCACTGCCCTGTGGATACTGCCCTTTTTCCCGTCTCCCCTCAAAGACGATGGCTATGATATTGCCGATTACAATAGCGTCAATCCCATTTATGGAAATATAGAGGACTTCAAAGAATTCTTACGCGAGAGCCACAAACGAGGCATTCGAGTCATTATCGAATTAATCGTTAACCATACCTCTGATCAGCATCCTTGGTTTCAGCAAGCTAGAAAAGCACCTCCAGGGTCACCAGAGCGAGAGTTTTATGTATGGAATGATAACCCTAGTAAATATCAAGGCGCTCGGATTATTTTCCAAGACTTTGAACATTCTAACTGGTCTTGGGATTCTGTGGCAAATGCCTATTATTGGCATCGATTTTATTCCCATCAACCAGACCTAAACTATGAAAATATAGCGGTGCAGAAAGCTATTTTAGAGGTGGTAGATTTTTGGTTAGAAATGGGAGTCGATGGTCTGCGCTTAGATGCCGTTCCTTATCTGTATGAGGAAGAAGGAACGAATTGCGAAAACTTACCCCAAACCCATACATTTTTGCAGGATCTGCGCAGCCATATTGATGAAAAGTTTCCTAACCGTATGTTACTGGCTGAAGCGAATCAATGGCCTGAAGATGCAGCAGCTTATTTTGGCCGGGGTGATGAATGCCACATGAATTTCCATTTTCCTTTGATGCCGCGTCTGTTTATGGCATTGAAAATGGAAGATAGTTTTCCGATTATAGATATCTTACAACAAACTCCCCAAATTCCGAATAACTGTCAATGGGCGCTGTTTCTGCGAAATCATGATGAATTGACCTTAGAAATGGTCTCGGATGAAGACCGAGATTATATGTATCGCGTCTATGCCCAAGATCCGCAAGCGAGGATTAATTTAGGGATTCGTCGCCGCTTAAGTCCCTTAATGGAGAACGATCGCCGCCGGATAGAATTACTCAATAGTCTGCTCTTTTCCTTACCAGGAACCCCCGTCCTCTATTATGGGGATGAAATTGGCATGGGGGATAATATTTATTTGGGCGATCGCAACGGAGTCCGTACCCCCATGCAATGGAGCGCTGATCGCAATGCTGGATTTAGCCGCACCAACCCCCAACGCCTCTACGCTCCTCCGATTCTCGACCCTGAATACCATTACGAAGCGATCAACGTCGAAGCCCAACGCAGCAATACAAACGCCCTCTGGTGGTCAATGAAACGGCTGATCGCCACCCGGAAACGGTTTCAATCCTTCGGTCGAGGAAGCTTTGAATTTCTGTATCCCGACAACCGGAAAGTATTAGCCTTTACCCGCACCTACGCGGGCGAACATATCCTAGTGGTGGCGAACCTCTCCCGGTTCGTGCAAACTGTCGAGCTAGACCTATCCCCCTTCCAAGGGATGAAACCGGTAGAAATCTTTGGCCGTACAGAATTTCCAGCGATCGCCGATAGTTCCTATTTTCTCAGCCTCAGTCCCTACGCTTTCTACTGGTTCACCCTACAAATCGAAGAAAACTTAACCCCAAATCCCGTTCCTGTTACCCAACTCCCCACCCTAGAAGTCCCGACAGGCCCCTGGCCAAGTGCATTTTATCAAAACGATCCCAAAACCCGCTTTGAACTCCATCTACCCCACTATCTGATTACTCGCTCCTGGTTTACGGGTAAATCGCGCACCATTCAATCCACACAAATTGTGGATGTGATTCCCATTCCTTACCAAAACCGAGAAGCTCAGATTCTGCTCATTCAGGTCAACTATACTGAAGGCGCAGCCGAAACCTATGCTTTTTCGATCGCATACGAAGCCATCAGTGTTGAGGAAGACCCCATGTATAGCGATCGCATGGTTGCTAAAATCAACGTGCAAGAATTCGGCGAAACCGGTATTTTATACGAAGCCAGCGCCGATCCAGACTTCCTCAGATTCATGTTAGAGGCGATCGCCAACGGTTGGCAATATCAAGGCATTGAAGGCAAAATTGTCCCCTATCTGTTTAAAACCCCAGATCAATTAGAGCAAGGCATAGAAGCCTTCGATCCCCACGTGTTGCGAGGCGAACACAAACATACTTCAATTATCTATAGCGATCCTCAATCTGAAGTCGATCGCCATCATCTAGTTCTCAAACTCTTCCGGCAGATTGAAGAAGGAATCAATGCCGACCTGGAAATTGGGGAATTTCTCACCCGTAGAATTAGCTCAGACCTCGAACCGAACCCCAAAACCTTCTCCCTGCGATCTGGCCAAATTACCCCCTTTTATGGTTCCCTAGAATATCATCGCCCCGGTAAACCCTCCATGACCATTGGCGTATTGCGCGACTTTATTCCCGACATCCGCGACGGTTGGTCATACACCCTCGATAATTTGCGGGGTTATTTCGAGCAAGTCATGGCTACTCCCATTGAAATTGCCGACCTACCCTTACCTAACCTCAAGGACTTTACCCTAGATGTCACCTCAAAATCGACCGACTTAGACTTAGAGAGCCATGATTCGATAGCTGAGATTCCCGAACTCGTTTACTCCCTGATCGGATCTTACCTTAGCTCCGCTGAACGTCTGGGCCAATACATGGCTGAATTCCATCTAGCCCTAGCCTCCGATCGCGAAAATCGCCACTTTGCCCCAGAACCCTTTTCTTCCTTTTATCAACGGTCAATTTACCAATACATGCGGAACCTGAGCGGTAAAACCCTCCTGTTTTTGCAAAAGCGTCTCAACCGACTGCCCGAAGACTGGCAATCGATCGCGATGGACTTAATTAATCGCAAAGACCAATTATTAAAACGCTTTGGCTCGGTCATCGACTTAAAAATTACTGCCCTGAGAACCCGTTGTCATGGGGATTATCACTTAGAACAAGTCCTCTATACCGGTAAAGACTTTGTGATCACCAACTTTGAAGGAGAAACCAATCGACCCTTGAGCGAACGACGCATGAAGCGATCGCCCCTGCGAGATGTGGCTGGAATGCTTCAATCCTTCCACTATGCTGCCAGCGTCGCCCTGCAACAAGAAGTTGATAATGGCATGATTGACCCCGACAACTTGTCCGACATGGAGCAATGGTCAGACTTTTGGTGCAGTTGGGTTAACCTCGTCTTTGTCAAAGCCTATCTGCAAACCGCTAGCCAAGGTCACTTCCTCCCCGATACTTCGCGAGAAATGCAAGTTTTGCTCGACGCTTACATCCTAGAAAAATCCGTCTACGCCATCTCCTACGAACTCACCCATCGTCCCCATTGGGTGAAAATTCCCCTTTCTCGCACCTTAAAATTATTGCAAGTTCCCAATATGTCCTATCTGATTCCTCTGCTTCACTCCCGTGAACAATGAACAATGAACAATGAACAATGAACAATTAAGGGCATCTCTCAATTTGTAGGGTGGGCATTGCCCCACCTTACCTGCCAATATCGAATTCTTAAATGTCTGGATCTTGTTTTCATATTACAGTGCGCTGTAATAACCGAGAATTTCGCTTAACCCGGTTAAACACTTGTCATTGCTTCCCTGCGGTCGCAATGACAACTCGAATCTACAATCAACAATGTACCTCATAGCAGCGCAAAGCGCTGTATCCCTCTTCTTTCACTCT
>NZ_CEZBFX010000170.1:0-7781 GCF_982964205.1 Roseofilum sp.
AAACGCTACAGCCTATGCAGGGTAAGCCTTGACAAGATTTTGAAAATTTGGGATTTTGGCAATAACTGGTGATTTGTAGTGAGTATAAGGAGTTGGTTATGAGTTCAACTGTATTGATGCCTGTTGGGATGGCTTTGGATGGTTGTTTAAAAGATTGGTTGATGGAGGATATTGGTCGCGGCGATCGCACAACCCAAGGCTTAAGTCTTCAGTCCCATCATGTTATTGAGGGTCGCTGGACGGCAAAATCAATGGGTATAGTGGCAGGCTTACCGATCGCCAATCGAGTCTTCCAACTCCTAGATGCCAATACTTGTCTAATACCTCTGCTCTCAGAGGGAGAAGCCTGTAGTCCAGGACAAACAATCGCCGAACTCAACGGATCGTTAGCAGCTTTGCTCATGGGGGAACGAGTCGCCCTCAACTTGGCAATGCGACTGAGTGGCATTGCCACAGCCACCCGTGAGTATGTAGAGCAGATTGCTGACTTACCCACTCAATTTGTAGATACTCGTAAAACAACACCCGGCTTAAGAGTCTTAGAAAAATATGCCTCCCAAGTTGGGGGAGCCGTGAATCATCGCATGGGACTTGATGATGCAGTGATGATTAAAGACAACCATATTGCTGTAGCAGGGGGAATTGGAGACGCGATCGCCCAAATTCGTCAACAGATACCTTACCCTCTTACCATAGAAGTCGAAACCGAAACCCTCGAACAAGTCCAAGAAGCGCTGGAACACCAAGCCGATATCATCATGCTTGATAATATGAGCATTGAGTTGATGACAGAAGCCGTCCAAATCATCCGCCACTCTTGCGATCGCGTCAAAATTGAAGCCTCTGGAAACGTTACCCTAGAAACCATTCGAGCGATCGCCAAAACCGGAGTAGACTATATTTCCAGCAGTGCCCCCATCACGCGATCACCCTGGCTAGACTTAAGTATGAAATTAGGGTAAGGTCATCACTTGCCATCCACCATACAATTATGAACTCAACCTTAGATAGCCTCAGAACCCAATTTTCCAGTGCCCTCGTTGCTGCATTTGGGGATGATTTTGCCCATACCGATCCCCTCATCTTTATTGCCAGCGATCCTCAATTTGGAGATTACCAATGTAATTTAGGTCTCTCCCTAGCCAAAAAACTTAAACAAAAACCCCAAGATATTGCCCAAATCCTCATCAATCATCTGGACTTGGGAGAAGCTTATGAAACTCCCGAAATTGCCAAACAAGGATTTATTAATCTTAGGTTTAAACCCAGTTACTTAGAGCAGCGAGTTGCTCAATTGCAATGCGATCCTCGTCTAGGAATAGCTCCCGTTGCTGAAGAAAAAACTGTAATTGTAGATTTCTCCAGTCCAAACATTGCTAAAGAAATGCATGTGGGACATTTACGCTCCACAATTATTGGGGATTCCATTGCTCGGATTTTAGAATTTCGCGGTCATCGGGTTTTGCGCCTCAATCATGTAGGCGATTGGGGAACTCAATTTGGGATGTTAATCACGTATCTTCAAGAAGCTTATCCAGAAGCATTGATTACTGCTAATGCTTTAGAGTTAGGAGATTTAGTAGCCTTTTATAAACAAGCCAAAAAACGTTTTGACGAAGACGAAGTGTTTAAAGACACCTCTCGTCAAGCAGTTGTGAAACTACAAAGTAAGGATGAACAGAGCTATAAAGCTTGGAAATTATTGTGCGAGCAATCACGGCAAGAATTTCAGGTCATTTATGATTGGCTAGATATTCAGCTTACAGAACGGGGAGAATCATTTTATAATGACTTGTTAGATGATGTGGTTAAAGATTTAGAAGAGTTGGGATTACTGGAAGAAAATGAGGGCGCAAGTTGTGTTTTTCTAGACGGGTTTACGAATAAAGAGGGAGATCCACTACCGTTAATTGTGAAAAAATCCGATGGAGCTTATAACTACGCCACCACAGATTTAGCTGCACTGCGGTATCGGATTAAACAGGATGATGCCGATCGCATCATCTACGTTACGGATGCAGGGCAAGCGAATCATTTTGCCCAAATTTTCCAAGTCGCGCAACGTGCGGGTTGGCTTCCAGATAGCGTAGAAGTGATTCATGTTCCCTTTGGATTAGTACAAGGAGAAGATGGGAAAAAACTGAAAACTCGTGAAGGAGAAACCGTTAGATTACGAGATCTATTAGAAGAAGCCATTCGTATACCTCGTCAAGCTTTAGATCAAAGATTGATGCTAGAAGATCGCACAGAAACGGAAGAATTCAAGCAAAGTGTCTCTCAAGTAGTAGGATTGAGTGCAGTAAAATATGCCGATCTGAGTCAAAATCGCACCAGCAATTACCGATTTAGCTATGACAAAATGCTATCTCTGAAAGGCAATACAGCGCCCTATCTGCTTTACGCTTATGTGCGAGTACAAGGCATTAGTCGTCAAGGAGGTATTGATTTAGAAAACTTGCCTCCAGAAGCTACAGTGAAGTTGACAGAAATATCAGAACTTGCCTTAGCCAGATTACTGCTAAAAATGAGCGATTTGGTTGCACAAGTCGAGCAAGATTTACTGCCCAATAGGTTATGCAACTATTTGTTTGAAGTCAGTCAAAAGTTCAATCAGTTTTACGATCAATGCCCAGTGTTGAAAGCAGAAGAACATCACAAGACTTCACGCTTGGTTTTGGCTAACTTAACTGCCAAGACGCTCAAGTTAGGATTATCCTTGTTAGGTATATCGGTACTGGAGCGGATGTAGAACGATGAAAGGGAAGAATCGCTGTTTCAATGAACAATAATTAATCATTGTTCAAGCAGCACCTTTCTTCAAAGCCGCCACTAACTGTTGTAACTGCTTTTGATTAAATGAAGCTCTCAAAACTTGAGCGACTGCTTGGGGTTCCAGAGTAATTGCGACTCGTTTAGCGATCGCAGATTCAGCCAATTTCGCTAATTCGCTAGAGGATTTGACCTCTTGAGTACGTCCTGCATTAATTAACTCGGCTGCTATTTTGAGTTCCTTAATCACCAAAGGCGCTAAAGCTTCATAGGAGGCTTTAGGATTACCAATTGCAGTTTGAGCTGTTTCCACCAAACTCATCCATTCCGCAGACTGTTCATCTAAATTGAACAGTCCAGCACAAATTTCTTCTAACTGTTGACGATTGGTAGGTGTGGTTGGCTGCTTAAAGACTTGCAACATTTCTCGCAAAACGCGGGTAACTTGGTGCGGGAAATCGGAACTGTTGGATACCGGTGCAGGGGCAGGAGCCGAGGATTTCTTGGGAGGGGGCGGAGCCACTTCTTCAGCAATACCCGGACCTCCACTGTTGAGACTTTCTAGATGAGCTTGGAGCTGGACAAATCGAGGTTCAGCTTCATCTAGGATCGTTTTAGCTTCATCATCTCGAAGTCCAAACGGTCCTTGAACTCGTTCGAGTAAGTCTCGCAGCACATCAAAGCCGCTGAGAAACAAATTTTCCAGCTTGTGATCCACTGGAATTTGAGGATTTTCTTTCAGAATCTTAAAACTATCTTCAAGGCGGTGGGAGGTTTTCTGAATACTGGTAAACCCTAACATGGCAGCTCCTCCCTTAACCGAGTGAGCGGCTCGGAATAACTCATTGAGGCTTTCTTGGTCTTTCATCGCAGCCTGAAGGCCTAACAGTCCTTGTTCAATGGTATCGAGATGCTCTTTAGCTTCTTCGAGAAAATAACCAATAATTTGCGAATTGTCTGTCATCGCGATCGCCCCCAAAACAGTCGAATCAGTCTGAAGTCGTCCAATATGGTATTTCCATGTTACCAAGTCAGTGTACAATCGAGCCAAAACTATTCAGGATGCAATCGTTTGCCCCCCTAAAAACCCATGACTGATACTGCCCTCGATCAATTTTGGCATCTCGTTAGTAGTGCATTAACTCTCAACCCTGAAGCCTTTGAACTGATCAACACCTTACCGTTAGGGGGTAGCGTTGCCCTCATTGTGGTTTTAGCAGCAGGGATGGCTCAGGCGATCGGTCAATCAATTGTTCTATATATTAATCAAGTTAAACCCATTCGCTTTGGGTTCAGTTTAACCTGTGCCGCCATTTTATTTGCGATCGCCTATGGATTCTGGGCCCTAAGTGTCTGGTTTGTTGGGAACATCTTATTTAACCTCAACACCCAATTTGGGGATGTTGCCCGCATCATTGGACTCAGCTACGCCCCTCAAATGCTGGGTTTCCTTGTAGCTATCCCTTATCTGGGTGTACCAATAGGAGTTATTCTCTCGATCTGGAGTTTCTTAGCCGTCATTGTTAGCTTTGAAGTATTAACCCAACTCGACACCTGGGCAGCCTTTAGCTGCGCTGCTTTAGGATGGGTATTCCTACAACTGTGCCAGCGTACCATTGGTCGGCCCATTACAGTCTTGGGACATTGGTTGATGAATACTGTAGCTGGAACTCAACTGGTTTTCAGCAAAGCAGAACTTGAAGAACAGGTGAGAGCTGGATATCAAGGAGATCGAGGTCGGCAAAAACCCGCTTGGGTCAAAGAAAAAGCGCAAGCCAAAACTGGAGGCTCGTCCCTTCCTGGCTCTGTCAAAATCGTCATTGCCGTCTCGATCGGTATGATGCTGGCCTTCCTTTTTTCCCCCTCATCCTATCAAGGCTTGGGAAATTGGTATGCGTCCTTAACTAAAACCCTGGATCTGATTGTAGATCTGAGCTTGATGAGTTTCCTCGCGCTCCTGTTTGCCATTGTCCTCACTCCAGTAGAAAGCCTGGGATGGTGGGCTGGATGGTATGGAGATGAAGACTTGAGCTATCCGGGTGAACCAGTTCGTCAAGCCTCCACTTCTACCCAAATTTCCCGCTACGTCATCTACTTAGATGGGATTTCCCAAGGAAGCCACGAATACTTACCCGATGTAGAACTGTTGCTTAATCGTCTAGCGGATGCTGTTCCTGATAATATTCTGATCGTCAAAGGAATTATTCCCTATTCAGTCACCAATCGTTCCTTAACTGAAGACCGACCCTTAGCTTTCTTGTGGCGCATTATTGATTCGATCAAACTGAAAGCACCGGATCATCCGATTGGCTTTATTATCAATATCCGTAATATGATTGCTGTTGCTGTGGCAGCCGATCCTCGTTATGGCCCGATTCAAAACCAAGGCCTAGCTCAAGTTCTATTCGAGAGTTTGATTAACTTTGGCTACCAAGTGGAGAGTCAAACCCCAATTACATTAATTGGCTATAGCGGTGGAGGACAGATGTCTATGGCTTCTGTTTCATATCTCTATCGAGCGACAGGAGCTAATATCGAAGTGATTTCCCTAGCTGGTGTGATCAGTGGTAATACAGGAGCGATGGAGGTTGAACACCTCTATCATCTAGTGGGTGAAAACGATAACGTTGAACGCTTAGGGCCACTTTGCTTTCCTGGACGCTGGCCCATTAAGGTGAACTCCAATTGGAATCAGGCTAAACGTCGTGGCAAGATTAGCTTGATTAATCTGGGGCCTGTGGGTCATGATGGGCCAACTGGTCCGTTAGATGATTATACGTTCCTGCCAGATGGGCGCAGTTACATGGATCAAACGGTGGATTTAATGACCGGTATCCTCTTGGAAGATTGGACAATGGGTGTTAATCCCCATGAACTAGCGATCAGTAACTATCAGCGTTATCGCAGTGTCTTGTTTAATCAACCAGAAAGTTATCCGTTCTATTACCCAATTGAGCAAACGATTAATCCAAGATTATATAAACCGGTAGGGACTTGGATGGGACGGTTGCTCCTGCCAAAATCCAATCAACGTCAGCGTCTGCGCGGGGTTTTGTTTGAAGTTCACCATACGGATGAGCGATATCAGTATTTAGTGGGTCAGGTGATCAATTTGCGCTGGAGTGACGATCCGGCCGATACTGCCTTGATACAGGAAGTTACTAAAGATGTGCATTTTGTCGATCGGGTGCAGGTGAGTAAACAAGAGGGAAATGTGCATCCCGATCGCCTGAATCATTGGTTAGCCGTTACTCCCTTGGAATCTTTGGCTGGTGCCAGACCGGTAAATGATGTGCTGGTGAAGTTAGCAGGACCCGTGATTGTCCTAGAAGAGGTGGGATTGCGACCGACCTTGGTGATTCGTCGGGAACCGGTACAAATTTCCGGTCGCTTCCAGGGATTAGTCACAATTTTGGGGTCTTTAGGAGATGATCGCTTCCAGCTACGCCATTATAACCCTCAGTCCAGACACTTTGATGGGGTGGAGGAACCGGTATATATTCCTTCTGTGGTGGCCGATCGCAACGGGGTATTTCCCTCTACTAATTATCAGCTTGAACAGTCTCCGGTGAATCCCCAGGGATGGCGAATTACAGGAATGAAAAATGAGCAGGGAGAATTTGTGGTTCTCTCTCTTGCTCCAGCGAGTCTGTTTGGGGTGACTCCGGATCGGATGATTGAAGGGAAACGGGATACCCAACGCTATATTGACCGAGACTGTTGGGCTAATTTAGCAGCGAAAAAAGGTACGATTTCCAAAGTGCTGTTAGTGAATGACCCCAATCAAGCCAGTTTAAGCAACCGGGGCATTTACGCGGGCGATCGCCTCTTACTGATTCATATGTATGGTGGAATTGGCGGCCAAAAGGCTGAGTTTGCACCGATGGGGATTTTCTTCGGTCATTTTTCCTATGGAATTGCCCATGTGGTTGAAGATCCATTTACAGGTTCGCTGAAATTTGAGATTGAATATCGGCAAATCTATACCCATAATACCGATGGCATTATTGCCGGTTCGTTGTCTTGGGAGCGCTATAGCGGCGATCGCCAATGGGGATGGATGGGATGCCGTCCCATTGGCGATACGTTGATTAAGTTTAGTCCATTGACAGATGACTATAATTTTGATGGTCTGCGCTTTTCGGTTCTTGACAATATCATCCTCGAATTAGATATTATGGCGGCTCGTTACCGTATTGGAGATGGTACAGGTACCACGTTTGTCACGCCGATTAATTCCTGCGTTCAAGATTCTTCCCAAGCTTTGTATCGGGCAATTGAACGGACAGTGGAGCAATTTCAGGCTAATCCAGAAATTCAACGATGGTTAGAAGCCAATCCCAATCACGAGCAAACCCAACGGTTTGAGCAACTTGTTGAACTGGGGCCACACTTAAGGCAACAATTGGCACCCTTAAGGATTGTACGAGAAGATTGGCAATCGGATGATGCAACGCTGGGACAATTCGCGATCGAGCAACCGGCAAAAATGATTTATAGCACGTTAGCCAGTTGGCGTTCTTTATTACCGAAACTCGCCCATGATGTGGTAACAAAAACATTTTTGGATCAAGGAGCGGTCTGTTGGATGCTACGCACAAACCAAGTGGGAGGTTTTGATCCGGATATTGAACCGGTTGCCCCCACAGATTTTGGCTTGGGATAATCATCCCTCGTCTACTGAATGGTCTTTTTTGACCTCAGCGACTCTGTGCGATTTCTTTTCCCTTGCTGTTGCTCTTCTGGGTTCCTGTTCCTTTCGGTGTGAGCCGGGCAAGGCCTTCGCACACAGTTATTACAGCGCTTCGCGCTGCTATGAGGTACATTGTTGATCGTAGATTCGAGTTGTCATTGCGACCGCAGGGAAGCAATCGCCAAGATTGGGGGATTTTGCGATTGCTTCATTCCACTTGCGTGACCTTCGCAATGACTGATCTCAATGATACTGTACTCCGTTACAGCGCAAAGCGCTGTAGCCCTCTTTTGTCACTCTGCCGAAAGAGGGCTAGAAT
>NZ_CEZBFX010000171.1:0-7731 GCF_982964205.1 Roseofilum sp.
GGTCGGGGTCGGCGTTGGGGTCGGGGTCGGCGTTGGGGTCGGCGTTGGGGTTGGGGTGGGAGAAACAAGAATTATGCCATTGCTGCCATTATTTGCACTAGCATCTAAGATTCCATGGGAGATCGACCCATTTCCGGAAGTAATTTTGAGGGTAATATCCCCCCCCTGACTATCATTGGTCGTTGAGTCAATACCTTGTACAACAATGTTCCCTTGTTGAGTTTCAAAGAAAACATGTCCTGCATTCCCATTTTGGGCACTCGAACGGATAGAACTCAATGTTGTAATGTTCCCAATTGTTTGAATCCATAGGTTAATGTTGCCACCGTTTCCAGCTAGCTGAGTAGCGCTTGAGTTCAATTCTCCTGTGGTTATATCACCCATCTCCGTCGTCAATTGAATCGTACCAGCATTACCGGCTTGGGTGGATGTATTCAGATTTCCCGTACTAATACTTCCCCCAGAAGTGGTTAGGGATATATTGCCCCCTTGTCCATCGGAATGGGTATCGAGGTTTGCGGTGGTAATAGTGCCCGCAGAAGCCGTTAAAGAAATATTTCCCCCTTGTGAATTATCGCTGGTATTTAAGTTTCCAAGGGTAATACTGGCTCCTGAAATATTAATCTCTCTACCCGGAGCGGTAAAGGTGGCGGATGAGTCCATCATAAATGAACCGTTGTTATTCCTATCCGCATCAGCCCTAAAGATGATAGAACCCGTACCCGGTAAGAAATTTAAGGAGACTCCATTGGCAATGGTAATGTTCTTGGTCGCTTCTAAAACAATATTGCCTGCCACCTGTTCTAAAGTAGTAGCATTAAGGGTAATATCAGTTCCTGGAAATTGGGTAAAGTCAATGCTGGGCAGGTTATTCTCGGCTTCTGGAGGGTCAAAGGTATTGGCAATTAGAATATTTTCCGGATCAAGTAAGAGGGTTCCCCAATTTCCGGCTGGAGTGCTGACATTAACTTTGCCGGAAAAAGTAAGGGTGTCTTTGCCGGAAACTTCTACTAATCCCCCATTTCCTCCAGTTTCTCCTCCTCGCGCTTCTACTGTGCCGTAAAATTGGGTATTTCCATCTGACCAAATGATAATTTCTCCCCCATTTCCGTTATCCAAACTATTAGCACGGATGTGGGAATCAGGACTAATGAGGGTTTGTTGGGCGTTGGGTAGAGGGCCTTTTCCTTGGTACGATCCGCCGATGTAAATTTGACCACCATTTCCAGGAGTAGAAGCATCAAGAGTTGCGTCAATTACGCCGACTTGAGTCCCAATGATGTTTATAGTTCCAGAGTTAAGATCGGGTTGGGTATGGGAAACATCTAGGGTTTCGGAGGCGATCGCCACGCCTGGATGGTCTGGTATGGTAATCTCAGAATGGGTTAATACCAGTTGTCCCTGAGCATTTACCTCGATCTGGGAAACATGATGGGGAATTTCTCCCCCCGTGAGCAGTTCAGGAACGGAGAGGGGGTTAAAGGGGACAGACTGGCGATCGCCAACTGGAATTTCTAAACTGAGTAAGTGTCCCTCTTGGGAAATGCGTAGGGTGTGATGACCGGGAACTGCGCCCAAGGTGATTGTCCCTCCTGGTGCATTGAGGGTTCCTAAATTGATGACTGTGCCACCGGTTAAGTTCAAGGCTTCACCGTCATCAACCGTTAAGTTGCCCCAATTCAAAATTACGCCTGGACTAGCTCCATCAAACCTAAATTCATTAGGTGTACCGGTCAAAATTTGCCAGTTATTGTCCCCAAATGCATCCAACCATTGATTTTGACCAAAACCAATACCCGTGGCAGTTGTAGCGTGAAATGCAGCGGGAACATTGAGTTGGGCATTGGGGCCAAATAGAATCCCCGCAGGATTAATGAGATAGAGGTTAGAATTACCTCCTAAAACTTGGATTAACCCATTAATTGTAGATGGATTTCCCCCATTAATGCGGCTGAAAATATTCTCAAGTCCTGGTGTAGACAAAAAATTGGCCACCTGATGAGGAGTAAGGCCAAATTGAATAAAACTATGAAAGAGGTTCGCACCATCAGCAGAGGTACTCCCCCCTTGGATATAGAATTGATTCCCCTGGGGAATCACTGTCGTTCCTGTACCATCAGCCGCTGGTACAATGGTTTGGGCTTGGGCAATTTGGACATAGCTTCCGCACAACCACAGGGATAGGGTGAGCAGGAGATTCAAGCTGTTTATCCGCAGGGACATAAGTAATTACTCGGATTCACTCGATGAAAGGAGTTGGCTTTGGGCAAATGCATCGAGTTGAACAGAGCGGAGCAACGTTTCCCATTGGTTGGCGATCGCCCCATCTTGGGGATGGCGATCGTACAGTTGAGCCATCGCTGATAGTGCGTCATGCCAAATGCCTGACTCAGCATAAATCTTGGGTAGAGCTTCTGGACTAGCTTGTTGAATGTGGGCTTTTAGAGGGTCGCTTGCTTCAATACGTTCTATCCAACCATCCACAATGATATCACCTGTACGGTCTTGAGGATCGCAAACTAAGGATAAATACCAATGGTAGAGTTCATTGTGTTTTAGTCCCTCTGCTTCCTCTTTCGATAAGCGGATACTGACAATTCCCGATTCAGAAGGGGCACGCAGTACTTTCTCGTAGATAATTGTTGTGTCGTTTTTGTCCATCAAGGTAAATTTCAGCATTTTACCTTCAGCATGAGGAACATACCAGAAGAGGGTAGGATGGCTTTCTAAAGTTAAGGCTAAATCTTTGAGAGGAACTAAAGCGGTTAAGGGTTGGTTATTCCCTTCAGAAACACTACAGCCACGAGTTCCTGCATCTGAGGTTCTGGGGGGCGCTCCTCTTCTTGGAGGATTAAAGGCTTGGGCCATTTCAAAACTGGGTTTAGGGAGGGCAGTAGATGCACTGTGCCAACCCAGAGTTGCTACGAAAGTCAAGGTAGCTAGTTTGCGTTTTTTTTCTGACCAGCATGTGTTTTTTTTCATTTTCAATAACCGAGGTTATTACGATGGATACAAGGGAGGCGATCTAGAGATCTCAGTAATCTTAAGGATAGTCTTCATCTACCCGATCGGAAGATAAGGAAGGATAGAAGTTCTCATAGAAACAGTTTAGTGTTTTTCCGTTCTCTCTTTAACCGAACAAGTACGGATTTTTCTTTTAAGTTTTCATTAAGACATCCACCAAGAGTTTTCAAGGAGGATCGAGTACTGAAATCAAATATTTGGGGTTTAGATTTCAAAAACTTTCCGGAAGAAACTAAAGGATTGAGGTAAATTGTAAATTGCTCTTAAGTGATACATTGGCAAGAGAAAAAGGGGGTGAAACCCCCCATTCTATTACGGCAATGCTTCAATGATGAGGCTCTAATCCCTCGATCTTGAAGGGACTAAGACTAACGCATGGTGACAAATTCTTCGGCTGAACTGGGGTGGATGCCAACTGTGGCATCAAAGTTGGCTTTGGTAGCTCCCATTTTCAGGGCGATCGCCACGCCCTGGATAATTTCTCCTGCATGTTCTCCCACCATATGCGCTCCTAAGACCTTATCCGTTTCTTCATTAACTACCAATTTCATTAATGTACGGTCTTCTTGGCCGCTCACGGTATGATAAAGGGGTCTAAACTTGGCACGGTAAATTTTAACTTTATCACCATACTGAGTGCGAGCTTCTTCTTCCGTCAAGCCCACGGTTCCCGCTTCAGGATTGGAAAAGACAGCAGTCGGTATATTATCATAACTCATTTGCCGAGATTTCCCACCAAAATGGGTATCAGAAAAAGCGCGACCTTCTCCAATGGCAACCGGGGTTAAATTTACCCGATCTGTACAGTCTCCAACGGCGTAGATATGTTCGATGTTGGTGCGACTATGGGCATCAACGGCGATCGCCCCTTTTTCCACGGTTATCCCTACTTTATCTAACCCTAATTTCTCTAAATTGGGTCTACGTCCCGTTGCCGAGATTCCCACTGCATCAGCAATGATAATCTCCTCCTCATTTTCTCGCGCAATCGTCACCGCTAGACCTTCATCCGTTTTTTCCACCAGCTTAATCACGCTCTTGTTTAAAATCCGGACACCATGGCGCTCCATTTCCGATTGAATATGGGTGCGAATATCCCCATCAAAGCCATGGAGAATATGCTCCCGACGGATCACTTCCGTCACTTCGGTTCCCAGTCCATGGAGGATACAGGCAAATTCTACGCCAATATATCCACCGCCTAAAATGACCACCCGTTTGGGTTGCTTTGTGAGCTGGAAAATTTGATCGGAAATTAAGGTATGTTCAATCCCAGGAATATCGGGTTTAACCGGTTTGCCTCCCACGGCAATCAGGATTTTATCCGCCGTTACCGTATCTTCACCAATTTTCAGGGTATGAGGATCGACAAACTCAGCATATCCTTGATATAACTTGACCTCAGATTTATCTAACATTCTCTGATACACCCCATTCAGGCGATCGACTTCCCCATTCACAGCCGTAATCATTTTCGTCCAATCTAGCTCACTTTCCACCGGACTCCAGCCGTAGCCTTGGCTCTCTTCAAACCAACTGGGAAAATGGGAGGCATACACCATTAGTTTTTTGGGAATACAGCCTCGGTTAACGCAGGTTCCCCCCAGGCGATCGAATTCGGCAATACCAACCTTAGCGCCATATTCGGCGGCACGTCTAGCACTGGCAATTCCTCCTGAACCGGCACCAATGACAAATAAATCGAAATCGTAACTCATGGTTCTTATTCTCCCAAATTTCCTTCTATTGTAATGAATGGGTTTTGTAGGGGCGGGTTCACCCAAATGTAGGACTCCCACCAATTAATATCCTAAACCCGCCCCTTGTATCTTAAGAGAGTAGGGTGGGCAATGCTGTTGCTCAACTTTGCCACCTTGACCGGTCTGGGTGCGTTAGCGAAAGGGTAACGCACCCTAAGAGATCTGAACTAAATTGCTTTTTGTTGTTCATTAGACATCTCCTAGAATTAGGCTGAAACCCTAATGCTGTCGTTTAAAAAACGAAGTTTTAGGAGATGTCTATTGTTAATTCGTCAATTCTCGATACAATTTTCATAGACCTGGTGACCGATAACTGAACATGACTGTAGAGACCGAAACGCCAACGGAAGATCTGACTGTAGACCCTCTGGATGAATTGTCTGATGATGTGGAAATGTCGTTGTTTGATCATTTGGAAGAGCTGCGGCAACGGTTTTTCTATGCCTTAATTGCGGTGGCGATCGCAGTGGTAGGCTGTTTTGTGTTAGTCAAGCCGATTGTGCAATTCCTGGAAATTCCCGCAGGAAATGTGAAGTTTTTACAATTAGCTCCGGGAGAATACTTCTTTGTTTCCCTGAAAGTGGCCGGCTATAGCGGTATCATCCTGGCAACTCCCGCGATTCTCTATCAAATTATCCAATTTGTTCTTCCCGGATTGACGCGCAGGGAGCGGCGCTTAGTGCTGCCGGTGGTGGTGGGATCGAGTGTCTTATTTCTGACTGGGTTGCTGTTTGCCCAAATGGTGTTAATTCCCGCAGCATTGAACTTTTTTATCACCTATGGCGCGGAAGTCGTTGAGCAAGCATGGTCAATCGATCGCTATTTTGAGTTTGTATTGCTGTTGATGTTTAGTACCGGATTGGCGTTTCAAGTCCCCGTCATTCAAGTGCTATTGAGTGTCTTAGGACTCGTTTCATCGCAACAAATGCTGGCAGGATGGCGCTATGTGGTAATGGGAGGGGTACTACTCGGCGCGATCCTCACTCCCTCTACCGATCCGGTGACACAAAGTTTACTCGCGGGAGCCGTTTTAGGGCTGTATTTTGGGGGCGTTGGGTTAGTAAAGGCGATCGGTCGTTAACTGGTGTGGTAAAATACGAATTCTGAACCTTAAAATTGGCTCTCCATTGGGTTTTTACCAGTATGAGCCGTGGTCAAAGATAAGACAATTAGGAATTAAAGAAATGGAAGTCGTATTAAGCAAGATTCTTTACAAGGGTGAAATCAAAGGCTCTCAATCTGATGAATATATTGAGATCGCCAATTATGGAGAGGGAAGTGCGGATTTATCGGGTTGGAAAGTTGCTTCATCAGGAACCAATCAAGAATTTATCTTTCCTGAAGGGACAGCCTTAGCTTCTGGCAAAAAATGCCGGGTATATACCAATCAAATTAACCAAGAGTCTGGAGGATTTAGTTTTGAACATAAAACTGCCCTCTGGAACGATCTAGGAAGTACAGGAAAACTCTTTGATGCCCAAGGCAATGAAGTCTCTAGCATTTCTTATTCATCCAATGGTAAAGTAGCGATCGCTGAAATTGGCTATAAAGGCCAGATCAAAGGGTCTCAATCTGATGAATATATCGCGATCGCCAATCATAGCGATAAAAGTGTTGATTTATCAGGCTGGAAAGTTCTTTCATCCGGCAGAAATAAAGAATTTATCTTTCCTGAAAGCACGTCTTTAGCCTCTGGTCAAACCATACGAGTCTATACGGATCAAATCAATCAAGAGTCTGGGGGATTTAGTTTTGAATACAAAAGTGCCCTCTGGAACGATCAAGGGGGTACGGGAAAGCTCTTTGATGCTCAAGGGAATGAAGTTTCCAGTTATAGCTATCAAAATTCTAATTAACAACCCAACCCACACTATCCTTAAAAATTGGCTTAGAGCCAATTGTCCTCTCTCTCAAGTTAAGTAGTTAATGGCACTACAGGCTCTCTCTATTCCCTAGCACTTCTCGCTATAACGGGATCATATGACTGTAGGAGATTAGGAGTTCATCGCTCGATAAGTTAGCACTTTCTTCTTGGGGACTCCACAGTAATTCAAACACGAGGAGATAGTCAGGAGAAATAGCACCTAAACGTCCTAACACTTCTCTTAAAGATTCTGGAGTTTGGATGTCCTTAAATAGAGGTTGATCGTCGGCAGTTCCCACTAGGAAGGTGACGACAACATAAGAACCGGGAGTGGAAAATTCTTGACTTAAAGCGGCAAGTTTTTCTTGAACTGCACCATTGACATTCACTAAAGTTTCGGAGGTGAATTTACTCCTTTCCTCTAGAGAGAGTTGTTCAAACAACTGTTGTGCTTCTTCGCGAGAATAAACAGTTTGAGAACTGGAAGAAACATAACACCAGCGATCTCTCCTTCGCATGAGAGCCAACGCTCCCTCTTGCAACATATCTATCAACCCCTCTGGCGTTTCGGTATCCCCATTGAACGTTAACTGAGTTAACTGCTGTTGAAGATCGCCCTCTGGAGCCAATAGAGCCACTTGTAACTTACTCACCGTCACAATATCATTGTCCAACTCATTGCCAGGAGAACGACGACTGAAAATTAAATACGCAATAAATACAGCGCCCCCAATAATAAGCAACCACAGCACCAACCCCATCCAGTTGGCTCGCGAATGATGATGACTAGCATAAGCGCCAGCCCTGTCCCGATCGGGTCTGCGATGCCTATGGGGAGGAGGAGGAGCAGAATTTAAGGGCTGATGTGGCTCTAGATAGCTGCCAGGAGTCGGTGGTGCAGGAGGAGCAGGGGGGGGATCGGTTCTAGGCAAAACATCCTCAGCAGGGCGGCGATCGCCTGATATGGGCACAGGAACAGGAACGGAGATAACCGGTTTTGGGGGAGGTGGTGCAGCGTAACCTGGAGGTGGAGGTGGTGCAGCATGACTGGGACGAGGTGGTGGAGGTGGTGCAGAATGCAGT
>NZ_CEZBFX010000172.1:0-7391 GCF_982964205.1 Roseofilum sp.
TACCCTGGAGACTAATGCTTACTCCCTTCGGGGTACTTCTCTGGCAAGCTTTGAGGTAAAGCCTCACCAATTCGTGGTCAACATACTTGGATGGCTCAATGGAGTTCGAGTGGAAATACTCATTCACCAGAGACCATGCCTGTTTAGTGTAATTGTCAGACATCTGCCTATTTTCTGCCTATTTTCCTTTCAAGGTTCTACAAGGAAGATTTGGCAAAGCTTCTAGCCATTCAAATAGCGTTAGCTATAATCTGAGAGTGGGGTTCAAATCCCGCCGCTCCGATTGTGTTGAAAAACAAGCTTGGTCTAGAGTTGAAACAGCGAACCCACCAGCAAGAACGGGTGCGCTTACACGTCGTCGTTCACATAAATTCCTCATATGGTAGATTGGCGGAAAGTATGGCGAAGTCTGATTGCTCGTTTATCTCAATGGTGGCAACAGATCTCGAAGAAGCTACGCAGGGCTTCAGTTGCTAGTGCTGATTCCTCTCAAAAACCGCCCCTCAGTTATACTCACTATGAATTCCTGTTTAATCAGCTTCTGGAAGGGGTAAATACCCAAGGATGGAGCCTCAAAGAAATCAATCAATTTTTTAGCCAATGGCAAGAGCGCACAACTGAAGAAGAATGGTTGGCATGGTTAGAGCGCTTTGGTGAAAGGGTTTTAGGGTCTCGTTCGCCTAATCTGGAGTTAGCTCAACGGATGGTCAAGTTAGCAAACGTTTATCCTAGACCTTTGGGACAATGTTCCCGTGAAATTGGTTTGGCTCTTTTGGAGCGCCCCAGAGAAGCAGAGCCGGAAGTCATCGAAGAACCGCAGGTAGACGAGTCACCCTCGGTAGTGGAAGAAAAACCGGTGGTGCTAGAGCCTCCAGCGATCGAGAAACTTCCGATTCCTAAACCTCCTGAACCCCAAGAGAAGCCTAAAGAGAATCTTCAACCCCCTCAGAAACGTCCTCAACCCCGTCTAGAGTTACCTTCTTTGAATAGTTTGTCAGGGGTATTGCATTTGTTGCAATTACGACCCCAGATGGTGCAACGGTTGGCACAACAGATGGGTATTGAGACGAATAAACCAGAGGAGGTATTACAGGAGTTGAAGATGAGGGCGCTGATGAAGTCGAGTGTGGAGCAGGAGGAACAGGGAAATTTACGGGGGGCGATCGCCTATGTGGATCGGGCACTGAGTTTAAATACTCAGTCAGCGATCGCCTGGGCCATGAAAGGAGATCTATTATTTAAGTTACAGAAATTTGAACAGGCGATCGCGGCCTACGATCGCACAATAACGGTTAACCCTAACGATGAGCAAACCTGGTATAACCGAGGAATGGCTCAGTTTCAATTGCAGAACTTTGAGTTAGCTTTGGCGAGTTTTGAACAAGCGCTGAATCTAGAACCGAGTTTTTATGCAGCTTGGAAAAATAAGGCGATTTCCCTGTTGAATTTAGGACGCGATCGCGAAGCTCTTGAAGTGTGCGATCTCGCTTTAGGGATGCAACCTGACGATCCAGTATTACATACCTGCCAGGAAAAGGCACAGGAGAGTTTAGAGCGTCGGGATAAAATGGGGGATGGGGAATAGGGAATTTCAGCGCATCACCGCGTATCTTCATTCGTCCATCTCCCTATCCCCTGCCCAAATTCGCGCTGAATTGCGATCGGGATGCTATCCTATTTTGGAAGTCTGTATCATTAAAAAAACTAAAGGGTTTTGCCCTTCATGGGAAGCGCCCAATTCCATTAACCTGTTCATGTCCGCTTGCGGAAACTGTCCTATAGACAGGAGGGGGGAGAAGGAAACCGGCCAAATCTAATTTAACTGCGATCGCTTATTGATGAGAACCAATGGTAGAAATTCTACAAGTCGGCAACCGAGTCATTCAAACGGATGAAATTTTAACACTACTCACCCGTTATCAATTAATGCCCCATGTGGTGCGCGGATTAGTGATTGATCGGGCGATCGCCGATTTCTCCTGCACTCCCGAAGAAATTGAAACTGCCCTCAAATCCGTCCACAGTCAACTGAAATTCACCACTCCAGAAGACAAAGCGGCTTGGCTGGAAAATCAGGGCATGAATGCCGAACAATTCCAAGAAGTGTCCATCCGTCCCCTGCTGATCGAAAAATTTAAACAAGCCAATTGGGGCAATAAAGTTGAATCCTACTTTCTCAGTCGCAAAACCCACCTCGATCAGGTCGTATATTCCCTGATTCGCACCAAAGACCTGGGATTAGCCCAAGAAATCTACTTTCGGATTCAAGAAGAAGAAGAAAGTTTTGCCAATCTAGCCCGCGAATACTCCCAAGGGCCTGAGGCTCATACGGGAGGAGTGTTAGGACCGGTCTCCGTCTCGACTCCCCACCCCATCCTGGCCAAACTGCTCTCGATTTCCCAGCCAGCTCAACTCTGGCCGCCCCGGAATTTAGGAGAATGGTATGTTATCGTCCGGTTGGAAAAATTCATTCCTGCCAAATTTGATGATGCGATGAGACGACAGTTAATTGATGAATTATTTGAACTCTGGATGCGAGAAGAAGTCCAAAAACTAGGGCCTATCCGCTCCCTCTGGTCATCTGACGAACAAGAAAACCGATGAAACCCAATTTTTAATTTCTAATTTTTAATTTCTAATTGATATGACTCAAGCTGTCTCGCCTTCTCAAATCCAGGGATTTTTAGCCAAAGTCCATCCCTTCGATCAGCTTAATCCCAGTAGCTTAGAGCAGTTAACCTCTGGATGTAAACTGTTGCGCTATGCGATCGGGCAACCGATTATCATTCGGGAAAAAGTGCCCGCTCAAGTGTCTATCCTCTATCAAGGTCAAGTGCGGATTTTAGGCTATGACCAACGGCGACAAACCACGGTGAGCTTAAAACGAGCTGAACCCGGAGAGGTGATGGGATGGGCCAGTTTGTTTCGCCAGAGTGGGTGTGAAACGGCCCTCGCGTCCACGGAAGTTATTTGTATTACTGTAGATGCCCAAGACTTTCTGCACTTAATCGATCGCGAACCCCAATTTAGAGAGAGCCTCGCTCAACAGGTCTCCATCAGTGAGGTCTTTGAACTACTGAGTGTGGAACTCGGTCGCAGAGCCGATGGGACGGCAGACTTAAAAGAACTGACATTTAAGGCGATCGCCCATGCCACGGCGGTTAACTTACCCTCTGGCAACCTGCAAGTCAGGGATTTGATTAATACCCTCAATCCCTCCCGCCTGTGGCTCGTCAGTAGTGGAACCGTAGGCGACTTTACTGCCGGCTCAAATGTCCCTCTGAATGACCTGGCCGAACAACCCAATCAAAGACTACCCATTAAAGGCAGATGGGGAGCCAGATTATTAGCGGTTGACCTCTTCCAAGAAACAGAAGACCCCATTGCCCCTCCCACGGGGCCCCAGACTGTTTCACCAACTCCGGTCAAGCCACCCCTGAAAAAAGCCCCCATTAGCACCCTATCCCCTAGGAAACAGCTAGAGGGAGAAGACAGTGGAGTCGATATCAGTCGCGCTCCAGAACAGATCCCCGAACTCGAACAAGGCAATGACGATCGCATCAACTATCCCTTTGTACGCGGCAAAGGCGAAATCGATGCCCCCATGGCCTGCTTCAAGATGTTGAGCCAGTTCATGAAAGTCTCCTTCCGTCGGGATGTGATTCGCAAAGTCCTAGAAAATCAACTGCGAAGTGTTGGGCAAATCTCCTTAACGGTTTGTGGGGCGATCGCCGAAATGATGGGACTACAGGCACAAATGGTGCAATTGCCCGCCGCATCCATCAACCGTATCAAAGGCCCCGCCATGATTCCCTGGGGCCAAAGCTTTGCCATCCTCTACCGGATCAACGAACGAGAAGTGGTCATGGCAGTGCCCGAAAAAGGCATTACCCGCAGGCGAGTTGCCGACTTTGCCGAAGAATGGGGCGTAATTCAAGGACAAGTGCTGCTGCTCCAGTCCCCCCCAGACCGACAACGGGAAAAATTTGGCCTAAGTTGGTTTGTCCCTGCCCTAATTAAATATCGGGGCATCCTGATCCAAGTCTTTATCGCCTCATTCTTCGTCCAGCTCTTTGGTCTGGCGAACCCCCTAATCACCCAGGTGATTATCGATAAAGTTCTCGTACAACGGAGCATCGACACCCTAGATATTTTGGGTCTATTCCTCCTAGGGGTGGCCATCTTTGAAGCCATTCTCACCCTGCTGAGAACCTATCTCTTTGTCGATACCACCAACCGTATTGACCTGGGACTCGGCTCAGAAGTCATTGCCCACCTGCTCAGGCTACCCCTAGAATACTTTGACCGCCGACGGGTTGGGGAACTGGCTGGACGGATTAACGAATTAGAAAATATCCGTCAATTTCTCACCGGAACAGCCCTCACCGTTGTTCTCGATGCCGTCTTCTCCGTGGTCTACATCGCCGTGATGTTTGTCTATAGCTGGCAGCTCTCCCTCGTTGCTCTGGCTACCGTTCCCCTGTTTGCCCTGGTAACCATCGTTGCTTCGCCTATTGTCCGCCGCCAACTGCGCCACAAAGCCGAACGCTACGCTGACGTGCAATCCTATCTGGTAGAAGTGCTATCCGGGATTCAAACAGTAAAAGCCCAGAATATTGAGCTAAAATCCCGCTGGCAATGGCAAGAACGATACGCCAAATATATTAAATCTGGGTTTCGCTCCGTTCTCACCTTTAGTACCGCTGGTTCCATTAGCGGATTCCTGAATAAACTCTCTGGACTATTAATTCTCTGGTTTGGAGCACAAATGGTCCTGACAACTGCCTCGACGGATAACCCCTTTACCTTGGGACAGTTAATTGCCTTCCGGATTATTGCGGGTTATACAACCTCCCCTCTATTGCGCCTGATTCAACTGTGGCAAAGTTTCCAGGAAACTGGGCTATCCATTGAACGACTCTCTGATGTTCTTGATGCCAATCCAGAAGCCGATGAAGCGAACCGTTCCAATATTTCCATGCCTCCTATTCATGGCCATGTGAAGTATGAAGATGTGTCCTTCCGGTTTGCCAGCGCGAATACCTGGCAACTGATGAATGTGAATTTAGACTTTCCCCAAGGACAGTTTGTGGGAATTGTCGGCCAAAGTGGTTCCGGTAAATCCACGCTGATGAAACTGCTGCAACGGTTATATGAACCAGGTTCTGGCCGTATCCTGGTAGACCAGTTAGATGTGAGTAAGGTAGAGCTGTACTCCCTGCGTCGGCAAATTGGGGTGGTTCTCCAAGATACGCTTTTGTTTAATGGTTCAGTGCAAGAAAATATTGCTTTGGCGAACCCCGATGCTACGGAGCAGGAAATTATCGAAGCAGCGAAAGTGGCGGTAGCTCACGAGTTTATTATGTCCTTGCCCCAAGGATATAACACGGTTGTGGGCGAGAGAGGGGCGAATTTATCTGGGGGACAGAGGCAACGGATTGCGATCGCCCGTACTGTCCTTCAAAGACCTCACTTACTAATTCTTGATGAAGCCACCTCTGCCCTAGACTATGATAGTGAGCGACAAGTGTGCCAAAATCTGGCCCAAACATTCAAAGGAGAAACGGTCTTCTTTATTACGCACCGCTTAACGACAGTGCGCAATGCAGATGTAATTATTATGATGGATCAAGGTTCCGTTGTTGAACAGGGAACCCATGCTGAACTGATGGCTCTCAAAGGACGGTATTACTGTCTGTTTGAGCAACAGGACTCCCAGTTGTAGGGAAATGGGGGAATGGAGAATATCACCCATTACCCATTACCCATTACCCATTACCCATTACCAAGATTTATGAAAACACAAGCCAAATACACAGAAACCTATATCGAACAACCCATATTGCTAGAGCGGCCGGTGATTTGGTCTCAAGTCCTGGTGTGGCTGCTCCTGTTGATTACGTCGTCGGGAATTGCTTGGGCGGCGATCGCCGAAATAGAACAGGCGGTTCCTGCCCAAGGACAACTCGAACCCCAAGGATCGGTCAATGAAGTGAAATCCCCTACCAGTGGAATGGTGCGGGAAATCTTGATTGAAGATGGGGATGTGGTACAAGAAGGAGAACTATTAATTACCTTTGACCCCACAGCCCCCCAAGCGGATATTGAATCGCTGACCAAGCAAGAAATTACTCTGAAAGAAGAAATAGAGATTTACGATCGCATTCTCTCAGGTGGAAATATCCAAAGTGGTCCTCCAGAGTTAGCCTCTTTAGCTAGTTTGCGTCAAACCCTCTTGGCAGAAAACGAATACTTTAATGCTCAACTCGATGGCTATAACCCAAATCAAGCGGTCAGTAGTGCCTTTAATAGTAACCAAGACCGACTCTTGAGTGCTTCGCGTGCTGAGTATCAATCAAGGGTAGAAGCGGCTCGGCTGAAAATTGCTGAGTTGGATAAACAGATTAACCGTACCCAACGCCAAGCGAGTGCCATCTCTAATCGGATTCAAAAAACCGAAGAAACCCTAGCAATTAATGAGAAAACCCTAGACCGCATTCGTCCCTTGGTTGAAGAAGGGGCCCTATCCCAACTCCAATACGATCGCCAAGAACAGGAAGTGCTACGCTATCAGGACGAGTTGCTCGCTAGAGAAGGGGAAATTGAACAACTCGAGATTGAGGAACAACGGTTGCGGGTAGAAAAAGCCCAATCTCAAGAAGCTGTATCCAATGCGATCGCCATTTCTGCTAAGGATATTTTAACTAGGGTGGCCGATAACCAACGCCGGATTGCTGAAATCGATTCCCAACTGGCCCGCGCTAAAATTGAGACCAAGAAACGGTTAGCCGAAGTTGAAGGAGAACTGATCAAAGCTCGACAGGCTCTGGGTTATCAGGAATTGAGAGCGCCTGTTAGTGGTGTGGTATTTGATTTACAAGCCGGGACAGGACACGTAGCCCAAGCCACAGAGCGCCTACTCTCCATTGTTCCCAATGATGCCTTGGTTGCTGAAGTTTATATCCCAAACAAGGATATTGGTTTTGTCGATGAAGGGATGCAAGTGGAGTTAGATGTCTCCTCTTTCCCCTCTTCTGAGTTTGGCACCATTAAAGGAACTCTGACTTGGATTGGCTCAGATGCCCTAGAGCCGACGCAAGTCCGCCCATTCTATGCATTCCCAGCCAAAATTCAATTGGATAAACAGTATTTCACCATTAATGATAAACAATTGGATTTGCAAGCCGGGATGGATATTAGTGCCAACATTAAAGTCCGCAAACGGACTATTTTAAGTCTGTTAACCGATAAATTTGACACCAAAATCCGCAGCTTAGAAACCGTTCGTTAATACCCTCTTGGGAATCGGGGAATCGGGGAATGGGGAGACGCAGGGATTCCCTATTCCCTATTCCCTATTCCCTATTCCCTATTCCCTATTCCCTATTCCC
>NZ_CEZBFX010000173.1:0-7356 GCF_982964205.1 Roseofilum sp.
TACGCTACTGGAAACCTAGAAAAAACAGACGAAGCCGTTGCCCTACTCCAGCAGGTCCTTGCTGCTGCCGAGACTCTCGATCATTCTTTCTCCAAAGCCCGTGTCTTGAGCGTGATCGCCCAAGCTTATGGAAAACTAGAGAAACCAGACAAAGCCGTTGCCCTACTCCAGCAAGCCTTTGCTGCTGCTGAGACTCTCGATCATTCTTTCTACAAAGCCGATGTCTTGAGTGCGATCGCCGAAGTTTATGGAAAACTAGACAAAACAGACGAAGCCGTTGCCCTACTCCAGCAAGCCCTTACTGCTGCCGAGACTCTCGATGATTCTAGCCACAAAGCCCGTGTCTTGAGTGCGATCGCCGAAGCTTATGGAAAACTAGAGAAACCAGACAAAGCCGTTGCCCTACTCCAGCAAGCCTTTGCTGCTGCCGAGACTATTGGTGCCGAGACTCTCGATAATTCTTGGCGCAAAGCCAATGCCTTGAGGGCGATCGCCCAAGCTAGTGGAAAACTAGAAAAAACAGACGAAGCCGTCGCCCTACTCCAGCAAGCCCTTGCTGTTGCCGAGACTATTGGTGCCGAGACTCTCGATAATTCTTGGCGCAAAGCCGATGTCTTGAGTGCGATCGCCCAAGCTAGTGGAAAACTAGACGAAACAGACGAAGCCGTCGCCCTACTCCAGCAAGCCCTTGCTGCTGCCGAGACTCTCGATGATTCTAGCCACAAAGCCCGTGTCTTGAGTGCGATCGCCGAAGTTTATGGAAAACTAGAAAAAACAGACGAAGCCGTTGCCCTACTCAAGCAAGCCTTTGCTGCTGCCGAGACTCTCGATAATTCTTACTCCAAAGCCAATGCCTTGAGTGCGATCGCCGCAGCTACTGCAAATTTAGATCAATGGAGATTGGCACTCAAGGTGACTCGAAAATGTCGGGGTAATGAAGACTGTCGAGTCGAATCTTTAGAAGCTGTACTGAAGGTTCATGCAGAGAAGTATGTTACTGGCAGTCAGATGAAGGAAGGAGAGTAGGAGTAATTCAAAATTCAAAATTCAAAATTCAAAAGGGTTTTCCAGCATTAGTTAACGGTAGCAACAGTTTTGTAGTGCAAGAGGGCGATCGCACCTGTAATGCGATCGAATTGCCGGGCGATGGAATTTGGCCAGAGAAGGTTTACCACCCGACGAACCTTCGGATGAGATTATTCAGAAAGCGTGGATGTGGGAGTATTACGGCGATCGTGTCCAAAAAGTTTAAGAAAAATAAAGTAGAGACATGGTGGGGGAGGGCGGGTTTACAAAAATAGTTGTCAGTCTACAAGATTTGGGTATAACCCGCCCCTACAGATCCCCTACAGATCAAGACATGCCTTGTCTCTACCACGATCTCCATCTGTAGCGTAACGTGAGGTTTAGGAATCACCGTGGCTTCAGCCCGGTGAGGATGTCAAAGATGGTATTTCTCCTTAAGCGCCTCCCACTTCGCTGTATCCTCATCAAAATCATTCGGTACAGGTTCAGTCTGTTCAAACAAGTCTTGAAAAGCCTTAACCCGACTTTTTCGGGTTTGCACTTTAGCTTTAGAACTCTCTGTTTGTGCTACCTCAAGGGTCACAGAATCACCACTATGGCGATGTTGAATAAATAAAGTAAAATCCAACACCTGAGATAATAAAGGCTCTGGGATTTGCTCAATTTCTTGAAGAAGCTGTTCTCTTAAAGTCATTCTCTTAACCTTTGCAAGTCGCAACTGTAGTCCATTGTATCGGAAACCACGATATAGCCTCTGGCTATAGACAATTGTAACTTTTTAATTTTTAATCTTTAAAGATCCCGAAATCACAGTGTATGAAAGACAAACTCTTAAACGGACTCAACACCGTTTTAACCCTCAACTTATTTTTCGTCTTATTTAGCTTTGGGTGGTTTGCGATCGCCCTTTTGGGTCGCTCCCTGGATATTCCCCTAGGCTTCGATCTCTGGTATAGATTGTGGGAACCGGTGTTTACTCCGGCGATCGGCATTCTCATGGCTGGATCGATTGCCAGTGGTGTCATCAGTTGGGTTAACCGCCGATTGAATCCGGAATCCAAATCTTAACCCATGGTCGGTAAAGTCTATTTAGTTGGCGCAGGATTAGGTCGTCTCGACACGCTCACTCTACGAGCTTATACTCTGCTTAAACAAGCCGATGTCGTTATTTATGATGCTCTGGTCGATCCGCGTCTATTTGCCGAAGTGCGATCGCACTGTTTGCTCCTCGACATGGGAAAACGGGGAGGTAAACCCAGTGCCTCCCAAAGTAGCATTAATCAAGCGCTGATCTACTACTGTCAACAGGGAAACCAGGTGGTACGCCTCAAAAGTGGCGATCCCTTGATTTTTGGTCGCAGTGGTTCGGAACTGCAAGCGCTTCTGAGTCAAAACTGCCCGGTAGAAATTGTTCCCGGACTCTCCTCTGCCATTGCTGCACCGACTTTAGCCGGTATTGCACTCACCGATCCGATTTTAAGTCAAGGCTTTACAGTTGTCACAGCTCACGATCCGAGCCGGTTAAATTGGGCGATTTTGGCGCAGATGGAAACCCTAGTTATTCTGATGGGAACCCGTCAACTTGCGGAGATCATCCGTCAACTTGGTAACCATGGTAAACATCCAGATACCCCAATTGCGATTATTCGTTGGGCGGGATTTCCAGAGCAACAGATCTGGCAAGGCAGATTACAAAATATTATTGAACTCACCGCAGGTCAAAGTCTGTCCCCAGCAGTGATTATTATAGGAAACGTCGTTGAGGCATTATCGCCTAATTTGGTTCATTTTCCCTGTCCTATGCCCCTATCCCACCACACCATTTTAGTCACCCGTTCGGCGGGTCAGTCCAGTGAATTTACGCAACTGTTGCAACAACAGGAAGCTAGAGTGATTGAAATGCCTGCCTTAGAGATTGTACCGCCTTCGAGTTGGGAAGGGTTAGATGGGGCGATCGCCAATTTATCGACCTTTAACTGGCTCATCCTCACCTCCAGTAACGCTGTTGACTACTTCTTTCAACGGCTCCAACACCATCATCTCGACAGTCGCGCCCTCGCAGGCATTAAAATCGCCGTAGTCGGCAAAAAAACTGCCGCCAGTTTGCGCCAACAAGGACTCCAACCCGATTATATTCCCCCCAAATTTATTGCCGATACCCTCGTCGAGCATTTCCCCGAACCCTTATCTGGAAAAAGCCTCCTCTTTCCCCGCGTCGAAACGGGAGGGCGAGAAGTCCTCGTTCAAGAATGCACCGCTCAAGGCGCTCGTGTCACGGAAGTTGCCGCCTATCAATCCCAATGTCCTCAAACCATTCCCCCAGAAGCCCTAAACGCTCTGCAAAACGGACAAGTAACGGTGATTACCTTCGCCAGTTCCAAAACCGTTAAAAACACAGTTCAAATCCTCAATCAAACCGGTAAAATTTCCTTAAATTCCGTTTGTATCGCCTCTATCGGTCCCCAAACCTCCAAAACCTGTGAAGATCTCCTAGGGCGCGTCGATATTGAAGCAAAAGAATATACTTTAGACGGATTGACTGAGGCGATCGTACAATGGGCCAAAAATCATTAACCGTTGAATCTCTGTAGGGGCGGGTTATACCTAAATCTAGAACCCCCAAAAATCAATAACGTAAACTCGCCCTTTGTATCTTAAAAGAGTCATGGTTTCCAATCAAAAATGAAATTACCTGAAGTTTTACTTAAGGATATTCACCAAGCTGTTAATCAAATCGAACAAGCTATCTCTGCAATTTCTGGCGATCGCAGCTTACTCGTTGCTATTAGTGGTATTGACGGCTCAGGCAAAGGTGTCGTCAGCAACGAAATTTTGAGGGTGTTGAAAACCCGAAACCTCAACGTTGCCTTAATTGGACTCGATGCTTGGCATCATCCCCAAAGTATCCGATTTAATCGAGACAATCCAGCCCAACATTTTTATGACAATGCCTTTCGTTGGCAGGAACTGTTTAACTCCTTGATTCTCCCCCTGAAGCAGAACCAATCAATTGACTTACAAGCAAAATCTCTCGATCTGAAAACCGATCGATTTTACGACTCTACTTATGACTTCAAAGATATAGACATCATCCTCTTTGAAGGAATTTTTATCTTCAAGAAACCCTGGATGGATGAATACGATCTGAAGATTTGGGTCGATTGTAGCTTTGACACTGCTTTGAACCGAGCCTTATCCAGAGGACAAGAAGGTTTAGGAAAAGAGGAAACCATTCGCGATTATCAAACCATCTATTTTCCTGCTCAGAGGATTCATTTTGAGCAAGATAATCCTACCGCATCCGCTTCATTGATTATCCATAATGATTTGATGAACTAATTAATCCGAGTGATTTTGTCGCAATTCCAAAAAACTCAGATTAAAATAGAAGTGCGATAAAAGCAGTGCAAGGTAAATTCTGATGCTACAGGCTCCTTCCCAACCTAAACAGCTTCTACTCCAATTACCCAACCAGCTACTACTCCACGTGACACGGGAACAGTTTATTGCATTGGTTAGCGCAAATCGCGATCTCAGACTTGAACGCACTGCTACAGGAGAACTGATTGTGAATCCACCCACAGGTGGCGAAACCGGTAAACGAAATGCAAAAATCGGCACTCAGCTCGGTATTTGGTGGGAAGCGAATGAGAAGTTAGGGGAATACTTTGACTCATCAACCGGATTTGAGTTGCCTAATGGAGCCAACCGATCTCCGGATGCGTCTTTTTTAAGGCAAGATAAATGGGAATCGCTGACCCCCGAACAGAGGGAAGGCTTTATTCCCCTATGTCCTGACTTTGTTGTGGAGCTGCGCTCTAAGACAGATACTCTTAAAGATCTGCGGACTAAGATGCAAGAATATATAGATAATGGCACTCAGTTGGGATGGCTGATCGATCCGAAGAATAAGCGAGTAGAAATTTATCGGGCGGGTCAAGTGATGGAAGTCGTGGAAAATCCGAGCGCTTTATCGGGAGAAGAGGTTTTGCCCGGATTTACGCTTTCAATGAAACGCATTTGGTCTTAGGGTATCAAGCGTTTGGCTAACATCGTGTAGAAACCGAGTTTTTGCAACAGTTCTATAACTGTGCATAAATATCCCTTGACACATTTGTAGTATTTCTGTAGTATATAAATATGGCAAGGAAAAAAGAGCCTCAAAGCTCTACCTCAAGCTAACTGTACCTGGAAAACTGAAGAGATCCAATTGATGGGGTTGTAGCTCAGTGGGTCTAGAGCGCCTGTCTGTCGAACAGGAAGTCGCGGGTTCAAATCCCGTCAGCCCCGTAGCAGTGTAGCTTAATGGTCAAAGCCCCAAGCTCATAACTTGGTCGATGTGGGTTCAAGTCCCACCACTGCCACCAAATGTAGGGATAGTGTAATGGCAACACTCTAGTCTCCAAAACTAGAATTTGAGGTTCAAATCCTCATCCCTGCGCCAAATGGCCCCATCGTCTAGCGGCCAAGGACGTTCGACTTTCTATCGAAAAGCACGGGTTCGAGTCCCGTTGGGGCTATTGAGTAAATACAAACTCATTGATTTTGAGAGCGTGGTGTAACTGGAGAACACATCAGCCTACGAAACTGAAGATTTGGGGGTTCAAATCCCTCCGCTCTCGTTTCTCCTGGTAGCTCAGTTGGTAGAGCGCCTGTCTGTTGGCGCAGCCTGCCCGCAGGGCTTAGAACAGGAGGTCGCCAGTTCGATTCTGGCTTGGGGGGTTGTATTACCTAACCTACTCCAGCATTGAGTCTTTGCCCTGTGGTGTAATGGCAACATCTCGCACTTTGAATGCGAAGATTCCAGGTTCAAGCCCTGGCGGGGCAGTCCATTGATTTTCCTTGGGTGGTTGGCAGAGCGGTCGATGCATCCGGCTTTTAACCGGAATCAGGTAGGTTCAACTCCTACACCACCCCCCAAATACTACTGTAGACCTATGGGAAGGAGCGATCGCCTCATCATTAAAGATTGCAATGGTATATTGCAATCTAGTCAATCAATACAAATCCTCTTGTTCTGTTCTACCATCTTCGATAACTTCTTATGATTTTTTCAGATCGACTAGAATCTCTAAAACCTATTTTTGATTTAGACATTCCCGATGACATAAATCCCGATTCTATTCGGCTGATCAATCTAAAGCATCGCGATACAGGCATAGTTTTCAAGTACATACCTGGCGGTAATTTTGTGATGGGATTGACTGAAGAGCAAGAAGTAGAAGCTGGAAAAATCTATGATTATTTACCATTTGATAGTTCTGAAATGAGACCATGTACTAGAGTTCAAATAGATCCTTTCTTAGTATCACAAACACCTCTACTCAATGGCATCGCCAAAGAAATACTTGGACAAGATTCAATAGCAGAAGAGAATCCTTACTATCCTGCTTTCTTGAGTAGACAAGACTGTGAAAGAGTAACCTCATATTTGAATTGTCGATTGCCATCTGAGGCTGAATGGGAGTATTTTTGCCGTGGGGGAACCGATACACTTTTTGTCTTTGGAGACCAAGTTCTAGAGTACCAGGAGATGGAAAAGTGGTTACTTTGGGATTTTTCTGACCTTAAAAGACATTACCATAACCCATTTGGCCTATATGGGATTTTTGTTGGGGAATGGTGTCAAGATCGATATAGAGAAAATTATGAGATTAAAAATCCTCCAGAAAATGATGTTTATGTCGTTCGAGGAGGTGGAGCTATATTTTGGCCTTGGCAAGACCAAGAATGGATTTGGTGTATGTCAGCAATTAGGATGAGTTCAAAAGGCCTGTTTGAGGACAGAAAATGTGGTATGAGACTTGTGTATGACTTGCCCTGAGCTATATATTTTTGATATTCCAAGCAAGCCAATATGCTTTCTGTAGGGGAATTAAGTGCATAATATTCTGTTGTTCTATATATTCCCAGTTACTGGGTAAGTGTTTTTCAAATCCTAGGTAGTGAGATTCGGGATGCGAACAATAAAAAAATCGCCTGTTAAAATCAATTAAGATTGTAGGAAAAAAACAAAATTTCGACTCTATTTTTTCTTTTTCTGATAGACTCTCGTAATCGTCTTTAAGGTCATCTAAGTTGAGCCTGAATTCTTCCAAGTACAATAGATATGAATTTATTTTTTCTTCAGTATCTATATTGATCAGTCCTTGCCGAAAATTATCAGGGATATTTTTTTGAGAGGACAGATTCAGCATAAAAACAAAGTAGTCAGCTTCAAAAAAATAGATATATTCATTATACTTTACTGAGCAAATTAAGTCCATGTTTTATGCCAGTATTCCAATGAATCCATTATGATATAAAATCCGAAAAATCAGCAATGATAAG
>NZ_CEZBFX010000174.1:0-7191 GCF_982964205.1 Roseofilum sp.
CCTAAACCAACACCCTCACCAACACCAGCACCTGCCCCCGTACCTACCCCCGCACCCGTTCCAACTCCCACACCCCAACCCACCCAACCTACTCCCCCTCCGGTGGCGAGAGGTTTTCCGCCTGGAACCTCAGAAGCACTGGTACTAGCGGCTCTTGGAGAACCGAGCCAAACGACACCTGGACTCTGGGGAACCAAAGCCATCAGTTATGATTTAGGCAAGATTAAATTGGGATATTTACTCGATCCCAATACTGGCACAATTCGACAAACGGAAGTCTCTTTTGACCCAACCATCGATCGATTTATCAGTCGGGTGATGGTTAATGGTATGTTAGGCAGTAACGCTCCCCTAGCCGTGATCGATGAATTTGAGCGAGTACACCGAGGTCAAGCCAGATATTATGAATTTTCCCACCAGAACTGGAGGGGGGTAATTGAACGAGAAAGCAATGACCGTATTTATGTCGCCGTTTGGGACAAGCAGTTGAAATAATTAATGGGAATAGGGAATAGGGAATCGGTATTAATTCAACAGTCGCTCTAACTCCACGACATAGACCTCCCCTAATTCCTGTCCTTGAATGGGAATACTTTGATAGCGCAATTCTCCCCGTATTTTAACTGAATTCCCGATCGCCACTTGCTGCGCTTCTGTTGTAGCCACCACCACTACAACCCCCGTATAATCTTCTAACTGATAGGCATAGCCATTGAGCAGGGGAATTAACTTAACTACTTGACCTTGAATCTCAACCGTCCCGGAAGCAGTAGGCACTAAGTTCTCAATGGGTGTAATCCCATCAGAGGGTAAACTAAAGGGCAACTCTAGACTACATCCCCATAAACTGGCGATCAACACTAGGCTAATCAATCTCCACCTCCTAACCCTTCGCTTGTGCATGAGAGTATTGTGGACTCTACTCAAAATTACGTTTTGATTCTAGCGAAAGTTAGCAGGAGGGAATGGGGAAAATGCTCACCATTGGCCATTACCCGTGCTTCGCGCTATAATTCCCTGTCCCTTTCTCAATTGATTTTTGGCATGGCAAACGATATCTCACAAATTCTCGACGGTAAAGCAACTGCTCGCACTATCAGAGCAAGGTTAAAAGCTGAAATTGAGTCCTTACAACCCCAAATGGGCCGTCCTCCAGGGTTAGCGGTACTCTTGGTGGGAGATGATCCGGCTAGTGCCATCTATGTAAAGAACAAACAAAAAGCGTGCCATCGCATTGGCATTGAGTCTTTTGGTCGCCTATTTCCCGCTTCCACCGAGCAAGCTGAACTCGAAGAAGTCATTGCAGCGCTCAACGAAGATGAGCGGGTTGATGGTATTTTGGTGCAACTCCCCCTACCCAAACATTTAGATGCGGTTGCCCTCTTGCATCGGATCGACCCTCAGAAAGATGTAGATGGACTTCATGCAACCAACCTGGGAAAATTGGTGCGCTCAGAAACGGGACTGCGCAGTTGCACCCCTGAAGGGGTAATGGCTCTGCTGAAAGAATATAACATTGAGATCTCTGGAAAAAATGCCGTTGTGGTGGGACGCAGTATTTTAGTCGGTAAACCGATGGCGTTAATGTTACTCGAAGCCAACGCCACCGTAACGATTGCCCATTCGCGATCGCAAAACTTATCTGAAATTACCCGCTCTGCTGATATCCTAGTTTCTGCGGTAGGCCGACCCCAGATGATTACCGCTGAATGGGTTAAACCCGGTGCAGTAGTCATTGATGTGGGAATTAATCGTATGCCTGGTAATGAGGGTAAAGGAAAATTAGTCGGAGATGTGGATTTTGAAGCTCTCAAACCTATCTGTAGCGCCATTACCCCTGTTCCTGGTGGGATTGGGCCGATGACCGTGGCCCTATTATTGCAAAATACAGTATGGAGTTACCGTCAAAAGATCGCATAAATTTAAAGATCTAACCTTAACTCAAATCCCATTCAGAATGGTACGAACAAACAATATGCAATCTCCTCAATCGGCGATCGCCTTTAATTTAAACTCTTATTTAGGCGATCGCAAGCGCCAAGTAGAAGCTGCCTTAGATCAAGCGCTCCCCCTGCTCTATCCAGAAACCCTCTATGAGTCGATGCGCTACTCCCTCTTAGCTGGAGGTAAACGTCTACGTCCTGTTCTCTGTCTGGCGAGTTGTGAGCTATCTGGGGGCACCATAGACATGGCAATGCCGACTGCCTGCGCTTTAGAGATGCTGCATACCATGTCTTTGATCCATGATGATTTACCTGCCATGGACAATGATGATTATCGTCGGGGTAAGCCCACCAACCACAAAGTCTATGGGGAAGACATCGCTATTTTAGCCGGGGATGGACTGCTAACCTACGCCTTTGAACATATTGCCCGTCAGACTCAAGGAGTGGGGAGCGATCGCTTATTACAGGTCATTATCCAAGTTTCCACTGCCGTTGGTGCGGCGGGGTTAGTTGGGGGACAAGTGGTCGATCTCGAATCTGAAGGTAAATCGGATGTTGATATCTCCACTTTAAACTATATCCATACCCACAAAACCGGCGCATTACTCGAAGCTTCCGTCGTTTCTGGAGCCATGCTTGCGGGGGCATCCTCAGACTTATTAGAGCGTTTAAGTCAATATGCCAAAAATATTGGTCTCGCCTTTCAGATTGTCGATGATATCCTCGATATTACCGCTACTTCTGAAGAACTGGGGAAAACCAGTGGTAAAGATGCCCAAGCCCAAAAAGTCACCTACCCGAGTCTTTGGGGAATTGAAAAATCTAAACAAGAAAGTAAGGCCTTAATTGAACAAGCTAAAGCTCAGTTAGAGGGGTATGAGGAAGCAGCGAAACCCCTACTGGCGATCGCTGACTTTATTACTGCCCGAAGTTATTAGAGAAGAGGAATGCAGGTTGTGAATGAGATTCTGGGGAACCGGATATTAATCATCGCTTTGATTGCTTGTTTGAGTGCCCAGGCGATTAAATTAGTCGTTGATTTGATTAAAAATCAAAAGCTCAATATTCGTGCTTTAGTCACCACGGGAGGAATGCCCAGTTCCCATTCTGCCCTGGTTTCTGCCTTAGCTACTGGTATTGGTATAACCACAGGATGGTCAAGTCCAGAATTTGCGATCTCCACCATTTTTGCCATCATTGTTATGTATGATGCCGCAGGTGTTCGCCAAGCCGCCGGCAAACAAGCTCGTATCCTTAATCAAATTATTGATGAGTTATTTCAGGAAAACCCAGAATTTAATGAAGACCGTCTCAAAGAACTACTCGGTCATACCCCATTTCAAGTGATTATGGGACTACTTTTAGGCGTAGTCATTGCCTGGTTAGCGTGTCGTTATACATTCTAATGGATAGGGGGTAATGGGTAATTGGTCATGGGTAATAGTATCCGTGAATCAATCGCCAATTACTTATTACCTATTACTCTCGACAGGATTTAATTGAGGTTGGGGGACAGAGTCATTCCGATCGCCAATTTTTGCTCCTTCTAATAATTCGATCAGTAATAAATCCATTTCCTCAAACGTATAATTTTTCTGAAGTTCTGCTTGTAGCTTCTGTCGGAAATTTTCCCCCAAACGCTCTTTCAATTGCTCTTCGAGCATATCGGGCGCTTCCGTTTGTCCCTTCAGATAAGATTTTCGGGGATTAAGAGTTAGCGTCTGAATAATTTGTTTTACCAGTTTTTCAGCAATTTGATCGGGAAATCGGCGTACACCGGGTATTTTTTGCAGTCGCTGATACCAACCAGACTTTTGTAGTGTTTTATCCACTTCATAGCGTAAGAATGCTTCGAGATCCGGGGAAATTTCCGGCAGTACATTACAAGCCGTGACTTCCCACACTCGTCCCGTAATACTGCCAAAGCTACGTTGTTTTTGTTCTCCATTTTCTATGGTAACTTCAGCTTCAGGATTCGCATCACGAGGAGTTTTAGTAAAAGCTTTCTGAATTAAACCATCACTAATTCGACTTTGCAGTTGCCCAATTCCCCGATTCACCACGACTTGAGCTAATTCTTGACCGAAACTAGCAATGAAATTTAAGCCCAAATACTTTTGTACTGGTTCTAAATCAATTAAATCCGATTGATTAAAGCGAATGACTAAGGGAATCACGCGCAAGCCAGGTATCCAAGGTTGAAGTAAGAGTAAATCATAGGAGCGAGTGCCGATCGCCAGTCCTAAACCGATCCCTTTCTCGCGATAAAATCGACACAAAACCTTGACGATGAAATCGACCCAATAAATCAGTAAAAATGGGAAATCAATCAGCAGAAAACGATTGGCAAATTCTCCTGTACTATCTAAGTGGCGATAGTACATTGATCCCACTAAAAAGTAAAAGTCATTCCGCAGAAAGTCTATCGATTCTCGCCAATTATCCTCCTGGAAATTATCCCTAGACCAGAATTCATAAAATGCATCTTTAGCCGATAAATCTGCCCACAATAACTCAGGGGCAATGACCTGAATTAAATTTGGATTTCGGAAAAGATTCAGTCGAGATTGAATCATTTCTCGGTTGGCTTGATTATCTTCACTATAGATATAATTTTTCATCATCGTTTTCATTCGGTTAACTTTGCCTGATTTGTTAACCGAATTAATGGCATATTCTTCATCGATCATCCGATCGGTTAAATCTTTTAATCGCTCTAATTGTGGCTCAACCAGGGCAGAGTCTGGGCCTTCAAATTCTAAAATGGCTTTTAATTGAGCCACTTCTCGCACATAGTCTTGCGCCCCTCGATCGGGTTCAATGCCTTTAATAATGTCATAATCGAGAACCGGTTCATACAAAAGCAGGAAAGGACGAATTTCGATATTAAACTCACTCCAATGGCTTCCCCAACCACGACGGGCAATAAAGTCACGACTCCAATATTGGGAGATCGCCGCATTTAAATCCGTTAAGCCTGTACTCTCGATAATTCTTTCCTGAATTTGATGTAAATTACTATATCTACCCAGTAGTCGAAATGGGGGATTCTCCACGAATATATCCATACTTCGGGCTTGCACTTGGGAGAGTAACGACTGAACCGCTAAAGACTCTAAACCTTCATTAGCGATCGCCTCATTCAATCGATCCACCAAGGCTATATACTCTTCTTGAGGGATATCATTCCATTCAAAAACCTTCCAATTCAGCCATAAATGCTGATTGCGAGATCGGACATAGGTCGCATCAAACAACACTAAACCTACATTGAGTAAAATAATAAAGGCGATCGCTCGTTCGTACCACAGACGTAAAGGGCGTAAAGACCGGCGCATAGTCATTCCAAGTTTCCTGATAGTGATAAGATTACCTTAACTGACCTCCATGAACTGGTGACTGGTAACTGGTAACTGGTAATGGTCTCCTATTCCTTTATCAACCTTGGATTCATGGTAGATTCTGCCCAAACAACCCCATCCGATTCTCTCAGTTGGCCCGATTTACTGCAACAACTGATGGACAAACAGTCCCTCTCCCGCTCTCAAGCAGTCAAACTCATGCAGGGGTGGCTTAATGAAGACATTCCCCCCGTCCTCTCTGGAGCCATTTTAACCGCGATTCAAGCTAAAGGAGTTGCGCCGACAGAATTAGCAGGGATGGCTCAAGTGCTGCAAGCGCAAGCAGCTAGTCCTTCAGAAGCACTCTTACATACTGAACCCGTGATTGATACCTGTGGCACAGGAGGAGATGGTGCATCTACCTTTAACATCTCCACCGCAGTAGCGTTTGTTGCCGCAGCAGCCGGGATAAAAGTGGCAAAACATGGAAATCGGTCAGCGTCGAGTAAAGTCGGTTCTGCGGACGTTTTAGAGGCACTGGGCATAAACCTGAAAGCAGCCCCCGATGCCATTTCTGCTGCCTTGGGTGAAGTGGGAATTACGTTCCTGTTTGCTCCCGGTTGGCATCCGGCAATGAAAGCAGTTGTCCCCATTCGCAAAACGCTGAAAATGCGGACGGTGTTCAATTTATTGGGGCCATTGGTGAATCCTCTTAAACCTACAGGGCAAGTGATGGGAGTTTATGATGGTCAGTTAGTACCTATTGTCGCTGAAGCGATACAGCAACTCGGCGTTCAACGAGCTATTGTTTTACATGGACGAGAAGGGTTAGATGAAGCAGGATTAGGCGATATAACCGATTTAGGGATTGTGGAGAACAATAGCACAACATCGATTGAAATTAATCCTGAAACTTTAGGACTCTCTACTGCGCCGATTTCTGAATTACGCGGTGGTGAAATTGAAGAAAACACAGATATCTTGCGTAACGTTCTTCAAGGCAAGGGAACTCCTGCACAGCGAGAAGTCGTTGCGCTCAATGCCTCATTTGCCCTGCAAGTCGGTGAAATGACTCCTTGGGGAGAGCATCGCCAAGGAATTGAGAAAGCCTTGGACATTCTCAAGAGTGGTGCAGCCTGGGATAAAGTGCAGGACTTGGTGAATTTCCTCAGCGATCAATAAGATACAATTCCTTGGCGAAATTGGCGTACTGCCTCGATTCTAGAAGTCTGAGCAAGTAACACGCATTGCGAAAAGAGCTGGATATTTAAATCCCTCAGTCCAGGGAGTTCGCTAATTTCTATCCGATAATAACCATCCTTTCGTAAGTGGTATAAAGACAATACTCCATCTTCCCAAAACCAAACTTCCGGCACACCTAAAGCTTGGTAGCGCTCTAGTTTGCTCAGGTTGCCACTGGTAAAAACAATTTCAATGGATAAATCGGGAATGGGCTTTTTTTCAATGATCCAGTAGGATTCATCCGCTTGTAGGGAAACCCGCCCTTTCTTCTCCTGAGTCATCGAACCTGCGGGAATCAAATCAATTCCCTTTTCAATGAGAAATAATTCGATCAGAAAACCAATGATGGTTTTGAAAAATTCGTGTTCTTCCCCAGGCATGATAATTTCAATGATTCCTCGATAATACCCTAACCGGATTCCAGGCATTCCCTCGAATCCTTTTTTTAACCATTGGAATTGTTCCCAGGTTCGTTCTTCAACAATTAGGGTCGTATCTGTCCGGCGATCGCGTAGCTGTGTCATTCAGCGCTGGTAATGAGTAATCTGTAATGGGTAATCAGTCAAGTTTTCCCTATAACATAACATTGTCCAGATCTAAAAAACCAAAAAAAACGCCCCCCTTGCGGAGAGCGTTTTTTTTGATTAAATTCAGTCAATCAA
>NZ_CEZBFX010000175.1:0-6722 GCF_982964205.1 Roseofilum sp.
AATCCCTTATCTTAATTCCTATCTTGATTCGGCAGAGTGACAAAAGAGGGGTATTAGAAAAACGTCAAGATTTAGATCGTGGCGATCGGGAGTTAATGATTGGAACTAACAACCATTTATTTACAACGGTTAGAAAGGGACTTAGAAGCGGCGACTCAACAGGCTACTCAACGAGGAGAGCGGATGATGGTAGAGAGCATGTTGCAAGTGAAGTTTGGAGAAATTGACGATCGCTTGGCACAAATTATCGATCCTCTGATTGAGCGATCGCCTTTAGAGAGAACAGAAGCCATTATGGGGTTATCTCGGCAAGAGTTACTCGATCGCTATTCACCCTAGCGGGGAGTTGCGACGCTTCTGGGAATAGGTACTCTAGCACTCTAGCAATAGGCAGAACGAGTAGGGGCAAAAAATATGCAACCCCTACCTCTGCAAGATTAAGAGTTAATTACCGTAGTGCCTTAACTCTGTTAAAATAGTGCAAAGCGACTGGAAATCTAAATCACAAAGTTAGCTATTTCACACCTCTACATAACTTGATTTAAAACAGGTTGAATGGATTGTTCATACGCTTGCCATTGCTGCAATTTTTCCGGCACAGAATTCACGTTTTTTTCCATTAAAACCACTCCATTGATAAATTCGGTAATCCCATACTGGGAGGTAGTGAGCAGATGATTAATTAAACCCACATGGATGTTCAGGGATTCTCTATCCTCACCAAATGCCGGTTGATAGCGCACTAAACGCCATAAATCAACCACCACATAATCCACGGTTTCTACTTGCCCATTATCATCTTTAATAAATACGAAGGGGGAACGAATAATTTCGCGGCGACTGGACAGATGGGGAATGATATAGGTGGTTGCCGCAACACTGGCATCTTCGGGAATTCGACCGATAATATTATGGATTTCCTGACTTCTTTGCCATTGTTGTAGGGGAGAGACATAAACCCATGGCTCTACAGAATCGGGCACAATAAAGTATAAGGTGCGATTGGGATTAGCGGCGATCGCCAAAAAAATAGAAATACTCAGACATATGGCCCACACTCGTTTCGAGACACGACTCAGAGCGCGAGGTTGACGTGGCTTATTCGGCTGAAAAAAGTTATTGAACCCTTCTCCAGACCACCATAAAATAGCCCCATAACAGAGTCCTGGAACCACAGCTATGGCATAACGCACATTAACCGAGAGCAGCGAAGTGGTCTGACCTGAAAATAATTTGAGCAAGGGAAAACCCGTAATGATCCAGGCAGTTGGTGCAACAACAGGGACAAAAGCAAACGGCAACCATTGAGCAATAATATACCTGAGAGTGAGCGAAAATGGGGTGACTAATTCGATCGCCAATTTCCCAGGACTCATTAACATCCCCTTAATAATATCCAGGGTTGAGGCTTCCTGGGCATCCGTAAATTGGCCAAACTGCTCCAACATAAAGCGCTTGGAAATATCATCGGAAAATAGGGGCATGATTAGATTAGTCAAAGCTAAAATATACCCAAAACTCAGCACACAAACCATTGCCCCAATCCGAGGAAACCGGCGGCTCAAAATCATGTACATGCCTACTCCAAACAGAGCAATCCCTGTATCCTCACGAATCGCTAAAATCAAAGGACACATGAGCGCAAACAGCCACCACCACCGTTTTTCCATCGCCAGCAGCAGGGTAAACATAAATAGGGGCAACTGAAAATTATCGTGAAAATTACATAAAGTCGGCCCAATGACCGCATGGGCCCCATAATAGCTACAAGTAATCCAGCGAGCCGGAATCGGTTCGAGATATTGCCGGGCTAGCACGTATAGCACCATCCCTGCCGCAGAAATCACAGTCACCAATAATACGGATAAGGTTGCAGCTTGGGGAAACCAGGAATAGAGCGGCAACCACAGGAGCAAAGCTGGGGTAAAATGCTGTCCCAAACGATGATAACTGACATCAGGCACTTCTCCAGCGTGAACCACATTGGTCGAAAGCTGCGAAGACAGGCTACTTTGGAAGAAATTCCCTTGAGTGCCATTCCACATCACCTGATTAAAAATGCCCTGATCGTAGGACGAATAAAAGGTGAAATGGCGATGCAATACCAACGCCATACAGACCGTAAAAAAAAATCCCCCCACCATTAGCAGGGGTTTCCATTCATGCAGTTGAAGGGGAGTTGTACCCTTACTTTGCTCTTTGATGTCCGCTTGCGGAAAATTGGTAGTCATGCCGTCATGCTGGTCTACTTAAGACTTCGTTTGAATCAGTTCTACTTTATAGCCATTGGGGTCTTCTACAAAAGCAATTACTGTAGATCCATGCTTCATCGGCCCGGGTTCGCGCACCACCTTACCGCCTTTATCCTTAATTTGGTCGCAGGTTTGATAGATATCTTCTACTCCTAGGGCAATGTGACCGTAGGCATCTCCGAGATCGTACTGGTCTTGACCCCAGTTATAGGTGAGTTCTAGAACCGTATGATCGGACTCTTCCCCATATCCGACAAACGCCAAGGTAAACTCTCCACCTGGATAGTCCTTTTGACGCAGCCGTTTCATTCCTAAAACGTCGCAATAAAACGTTAGAGACTCTTCTAAGTTTTTCACTCGTAACATGGTGTGTAGAAATCGCATGGTTTAATCTCCGAGTTTCAATCCCAAATACTTTCCAAAATTCAAGGCGGATCGGTGATCCATGGCGTATTCTAACAGACGTTCCCTAGACACAATAAGGACAACATAAGATTATGCCTGAACTCGATAGTGCGATCGCCGAAATCAACGCCCGCGAGATTCTCGACTCTAGAGGTCGCCCCACGGTAGAGGCTCAAGTCTATTTAGCTAATGGTGCCATGGGTTTAGCCCAAGTCCCTAGTGGCGCATCAACTGGGACGTTTGAAGCCCATGAACTCCGAGATGATGACCCTGAGCGTTATGGGGGTAAAGGAGTCTTAACCGCAGTTCGCAATGTCCAAGAAAAAATTGCTCCAGTACTCATTGGAATAGATGCTCTCAATCAACGGTTGGTTGACCATCTGATGATTGACCGAGATGGCTCTAGTAATAAGAAAGAATTGGGCGCAAATGCTATTCTCTCCGTTTCTCTAGCAATCGCCAAAGCCGCCGCAGAAACCCTAGGATTGCCCTTATACCGCTATTTGGGGGGCCCTTCCGCCAATGTGCTTCCTGTACCGATGATGAATGTGATCAATGGTGGGGCCCATGCGGATAATAATGTAGATTTCCAAGAGTTCATGATTGTCCCCCATGGCGCGCCAACGTTTAAGGAGGCTCTACGCTGGGGTGCAGAAGTGTTTGCTTCGTTGAGCAAGGTCCTCAAAGACAAGAACTTACTCACGGGAGTAGGAGATGAAGGGGGATATGCTCCCAACTTAGAGTCGAACCAGGCAGCCCTAGATATTCTCATGGATGCCATTAATAAGGCGGGATATGAACCTGGAAAGCAAGTTTCTTTAGCCTTAGACCTGGCAGCGAGCGAATTCTATGATAATGGCAATTATGTTTATGATGGGTCTTCCCACTCGGCTGAAGAATTTGTGGGTTATCTGGGCAGTTTAATCGATCGCTATCCCATTGTTTCGATGGAAGATGCTCTGTTTGAAGATGATTGGGATAATTGGAAACTGGCAACGGAGAAATTAGGCGATCGCATTCAGCTCGTTGGTGATGATTTATTTGTCACTAATCCTAGTCGTTTGCAGCAAGGGATCGATCGCTCTGTTGCCAATGCTATTTTGATTAAACTCAATCAGATTGGTTCTTTGACCGAAACCATGGATACCATTGCTCTCGGAGCTAGATCGAGCTATCGCTCCGTTATCAGTCACCGTTCTGGAGAAACGGAAGATACAACCATTGCCGATCTATCCGTTGCCACGAACGCAGGACAAATTAAAACGGGTTCCCTCTCCCGCAGCGAACGAATTGCCAAGTATAATCGCTTATTACGCATTGAAGATGAATTAGGTGAAATGGCAGTTTATGCCGGAACCGTTGGTTTAGGCCCCAAGATTAGTTAGGGAAATGGGGAATGGGGAAACACTCCAGACATGGGGAGGAAGATTCCCTGTTCCCTATTCCCTAACACAAAACGCTATATATTAAAAAATATTAAGAATTCTTGCATTAAAACCAGAGTTACTCATTCAATTTTCTCCATCTACCTTTCTACAGGATTGGCCCAAAGTCTGATATATAGTAAATAGTTAAGGAATGTAAGTTTTTCTAAGATTCGGGAGATATATCAAGGTGGCAATTCCTTTATTAAACTACTCTCCAAAAACACAAAATGAGCGTGTTTCTGGCTATGAAAAAGGCTCAGAAGAGCAGCCCATCATTTATTCCACGGAAAATCTGCCCGCTGGCAGTGACATGGATGAAGTAATTTGGGCTGGTTATCGCCAGATTTATAGCGAACACCAAATTCTCAAGCAAAATAAACAAACCTTCCTAGAGTCTCAACTCCGGTATGGTCAAATCACGGTTCGGGATTTCATTAAAGGTTTAGTGACCTCCGATCCCTTCCTGCGGCTGAATTACGAAACCAATAACAATTATCGCTTTGTAGAAATCTGCGTCCAACGTTTGTTAGGCCGCGACGTATACAGCGAGCGGGAAAAACTGGCTTGGTCAATTGTGATTGCTACCAAAGGGGTAATGGGATTCATCGATCAACTCCTAGAGAGTGATGAATACCTGGAGAACTTTGGGTATGACACGGTTCCCTATCAGCGTCGTCGGTCTATTCCCCAACGGCCAACTGGAGATACCCCATTTAATCTCAAGACTCCTCGGTATGAAGCCTATCACCGTTCTCAGTTGGGCTTCCCTCAATTGGTTTGGCAAAACCAAATCCGCAAGTTTACTCCCCAAGAGAAAGTACCAGGTGCTGGCAGCCCTTCCTATTTCATGGATATGGCTAAGTCCATTGGTAGCGCTCGGCCCGGAGGAGCAGGACGGGTTTCAACCGCGAATATTCCGATCGCGGCTCCTTACCGTCAGTCAAAGTCCTAATCTTTGTCTAAGCACTTGTAAAAGTTTATTAAATTCTGGGGGTGGTGGAGCAGTAGCTTCTATCCACTCCTTTTTTGTGGGATGTTGTAGGCGCAGTTGCCAAGCGTGGAGGGCTTGCCCAGAGAGGTTAACGCCTACGGAGCGGTTGCGACTATAGGTGGCATCTCCCACAAGGGGATGACCGATAAAGGCGCTATGGACGCGGATTTGATGGGTACGGCCGGTTTCAAGTTGGAAGTGCAGGAGGGTATAGTTACCGAGGCTCTCTTGAACCTGCCAATGGGTGATGGAGGAACGGCCGCCTTTTTCTAGGGGTACGATCGCCATTTTTTGACGATCTCCAGGATGTCGCCCAATGGGTTGGTTAACGGTTCCGCTATCGGTGCTGGGAGAACCATGGACAATACCGAGATAGTCGCGACGGGCAGTTTTTTCTTTCAGTTGAGCTTGGAGATGATAAAGGGCGGTTTCAGTTTTGGCGATCGCCAGAGCGCCAGTGGTATCCTTATCGAGTCGATGGACAATTCCCGGTCTCTGCTCGCCACCAATGCCTTTTAAGTCAGGACAATGGGCTAAAATGCCATGGACTAATGTCCCCGTTTCATGACCGGCTGAGGGATGTACTACCAAGCCAGCCGGTTTATTGACAATCAAGATTTGATCGTCTTCATAGAGAATATCCAGGGGGATATCTTCTGGGATCAAGTCAATCGGTTGTACGGGAGGCAACTCTAAGATGATGCGATCGCCCGGTTGCAGAGTCATTTTCTTCAGTTGACATACACGATCATTGACTTTCACTTGACCGCGATCGATCAATTTCTGGAGCCGGGAGCGAGAAAAATTCGGTAACCGATCCGAGAGATAGCGATCGAGGCGATCGGCTTTCTGTTTAACCTGAAGATTAATTATTTCTGATAAATTTGCAATCACAACTATAGCCCTACACGCTGTTCATGGGTAATGGGTAAAACAAATCGATTGAATCACTACTTTAAAATAAGTGGTTTTCCCCCCTAGGTCACTTGATAAAAAAAGCGGTAAAGTAAAGATATTAAGAGTTCAAGGGTGCATAGACACAATGAATTATCTACCGAAGCTGCTTCAGATCCTTTTGATGATCGCGGCTATCCAGACTTTTGGCTGTTCCCAGCAAAACCCAAACCTTATGAAGCAGAACTTAGCCATTGATTGCTGCCAATGCTGTGATGATGATGGCAATAATTGTAAATGTTGTTTATGTGGATAGTGGCCTCCTTTTTAAGAGCCTAATTTTTAAACCCAACCGAAAGAGACACAACCGACTGCCATAACCTAAGTTCTAGTTCACAGAGCAGGTCGTAAGCTAGAATTGGAAGAACTTGCTACAAAGCTTGCTTATTATAAACTTTACCTTTCTTTTGACAATAATTTCTATTAATACTATTTTAACTAAAGATCTTAGAAAAAATTATCTTCAAAATCATGGCCAAGCACATCAAAGCACTGAAACTATCTCTTGCTCTTGGGTTAGTTGCTTCTTTCGTAACAGGTTTTACAGCACTTGTTGGCCATGATGATATTTTTGAAACTGCCACAGGTATTTATCCTGACCCGATGGGAATTGCTTACATCATCAAGCCCGATGGTAAATACTGTCTTGGATGTCAAGGGGAGGAGATCGGGACGGAGATCGGAGCGGAGATC
>NZ_CEZBFX010000176.1:0-6574 GCF_982964205.1 Roseofilum sp.
CAACCCCGACGCCAACCCCAACGCCAACTCCTGCACCAACTCCTGCACCAACCCCAGCACCAACCCCTGCACCAACCCCAACGCCGACCCCAGCACCAACCCCAGCAGCAACTCCTGCACCAACTCCTGCAGCAACTCCTGCAGCAACTCCTGCAGCAACCCCAAACTCAGCATCAGGGGGTAGGGTAACAGTCAATGGTGGTAATCGTGAGATTACTATTCTCCAGAACCATAGTGATACGATTAATGGGATTAATCGAGCGATCGCCTCTACATCCCGTGAATCCTCCGATGATGTCTCTTCTTCAGTAACTATTGATTCTCAAGCAACGGCAACTGCTCTCGTCAGCCGGGGCAGTTTCCGGCGATTACTGGATGAAGGAAAATTACAGCAAGCGGTAGAAGTGGGCGATCGCCTCTTAAGCGAAGAATTTGCTGATTATCTCAATAAATCATTACCTCAACAGCAGTCTTCCTTTCCCCAGATCCAGAAGCAACTGGAAACCATGAGTGCGCAAACAGGTAAACTTTCTGCCTTACTGTACATGATTTCTGATTCGGAGCAACTGAATTTAGTCTTAGTTCCACCCACTGGAGAACCGATTTATCACTCCATTCCTGAAGCATCTAATGCCACATTAATTGCAAAAATTAAAGCCTTTCAAGCCGAAATTTCCGATCCCATTCGCCGTCGTACCACCAGTTATTTAGATGCTTCTCAACAGCTTTATCAATGGTTAATTGCACCACTCGAAGCTGAATTAGAAGCTCAGGGAATTAGCTCTTTATTATTAAGTTTAGATAGTGGCTTACGCAGCCTACCGATCGCCGCCTTGCATGATGGCGAACAATTTTTAGTAGAAAAATACCAATTTAGCTTAGTTCCCAGCTTGGGCTTAACCGATACCCGCTATCAAAATCTGCAAAATACGCCCGTCTTAGCCATGGGAGCATCTGAATTTAGCGATCACTCTCCCTTACCCGCTGTTCCTGTTGAACTGAGGACTATCTCTGAAAAACTTTGGCAAGGAGAAGCCTTTCTCAATCAAGGGTTGACCGTTGAAAACTTTAATCAACAACGGACACAATCTGACTATGGCATTATTCATTTAGCCACCCATGGTCAATTCAGACCTGGTAAAGTTGAGGAGTCTTATATTCAATTTTGGGATCGTAAACTTAGACTCGATCAAATCACGGATTTAAACTTAATCGATCCTACTGTACAATTGCTGGTATTGAGTGCCTGTCGTACCGCATTGGGCGATCGCCAAGCAGAATTTGGTTTTGCTGGTTTAGCCGTTCAATCTGGGGTTCAATCAACCTTAGCGAGTTTATGGTATGCCAGCGATCTAGGTGCATTAGGCTTAATGGCCGAATTTTACCATCACTTACAAACAGAGCAAACAAAAGCTGGTGCTTTGCGTAGAGCGCAAAGTGCCCTATTGCGCAAAGAAGTACAGATTAAAGACGGCAAACTAATCGGCAATTTTGGCGAAATCGATCTACCTCCTGAACTCAATACTGGCATTCAACCGAATCTGATTCATCCCTATTATTGGTCAGGGTTTACCTTAATTGGTAATCCTTAATATGTAGCGCAGCGCGCTAGGGAATAGGAATAGGAAATAGGTTATATAGCCTTTATCGAATTAGTGAGGTACATTAGAAGAGAGGAGTAAAAAACTGGTAAATGAAAGCATACTTTTTATTGTACCTCATCTATTTGAGAAACGCTATATTAGCTAGTTTTCAGTATTGAACCTTGTCCTAATTGACTCTTTCTCTGCTATAGAAGCGAATCAGTTGTTTAGAAGGGTTAGGTTTAAGATCTGTTGATGTTGCATAGTTTGGCTCCTGATCTCTTCAAGTTGTGCAGGGGTTAAGGGTTGACGATGAGCGTAAAAATCGATCCAAGTTTGGCTAATTTCGTGGGCGTTTTCTGGAAGCCGATCGAGTTCCCAACCGGGAAGATGCAGTTGTTCCATGAGTTGGGTGACTTTGGGATCGTAGCTGAGAGCAAAGCAGGGACATCCCACGGCAGCAGCCATAATGAGGCCGTGGAGTCTCATGGCGATCGCTATTTGCACTTGACTAAAGATACTTTTATACTGTTCTGGGCGATCGCCGATCCAAATTTGGCTCACCTTCGGGAGTGCTGCATGGAGTCTTTGGGCAATGCCTAAATCAGTCTTCGGTTGAAAGGGTAATAATAGGAGATAACTTTGGGTTTGCTTCTGTAGCTCAATCAACGCTTGAGTAAGGGTTTGTAGGCGATCTGGGGTGAGTTGGGGATGGGGACGCAATACCACCGCAATTCTGGGATGAGGTAGATTGTCCAACCCCTCAACGGGTGTAGGTTCCAAGGCCCAAACAGGATCGGGAGCCAGGGTGAAGGGAATATTCCAATCCGTTAACCGTTGCGCCGATTGGCGATCGCGCACACTAACTGCTGTACATCCACGGAAGAGCGATCGGGCCAATTGGCGAGTTAGAGCCGTCTTTAAGGGGCCGATCCCTTGTCCCCAAGCGAGGGTAATTTTGCCCATTCGTTGCGCTAAAGCCATGAGAGCAAAATAATAAAGGGGCGATCGCCAACTGGTAACATCTTGAATTAAGCTGCCTCCTCCCCAGATAAAGGCATCCGCAGAGGTTACTGTGCTATACAGATCGGGAATCGAAGTGCGATCGCAGGTTTCCACCCCATACTGTTGCTCAGTTTCTGTACAGTTAGCCGATAGCACCACCGGAGTCACATTTTTAGGTAACATCTGCAATAGGGTAACTAACAGGGCTTCATCACCTGCATTTCCCTGGCCATAGTATCCACATAACACCACACGCATGATCAATTAAAAATTAAAAATAAATTTTGTCGGACGAATTTCGTAGGGGCAGCTTCTCCTAAGTTTAGCAGACAAAGCGATCGAATCTGTGAACCCGACCTCCACCCTGAGTCAACTAGAAACCGGGTTTCTTGCGTATCTTATCGTTGATTGTCTCAACTTGGATAGAAACCCAGTTTCTTCCCTGTCGAAGGGTTCGGAATAACCTGATAGAGACGGTATTGAAGATCTTTGAATCACGCAAACTCAAAAAAATCATTCAAAGCTATTTTATTCAACCACAATATTTCAACTGAGTCAAAAGTAAAACAATTTCATCAATAGCCGTTCTTACCTCTTGGGTTTTTAAATCAGATTGATTAACAATAATACTAAAAACCAAGGGTTCAAAATCGGGAGGTTGTATATATCCTGCCAAAGACACAACTCCACTTAATGCTCCTGTTTTTGCTTGTACATTTCCTTCAGCCAAGCTATTTCTAAAACGCCAACTTAATGTCCCACTTACACCAGCAATCGGTAAAGAATTTTGATAGAGATCTGCCCAAGGAGAATTCGCCATTATTCTGAGAGATTGCACCAAAGCTTCCGGACTGACTAAATTATGGCGAGATAATCCAGAACCATCATTTAACCTAAAACTATTGGCAGGAACTCCTAACCGTGCTAGGATTGCTCTTACCTCCTCCAAACTTTTTTCCAAAGTATCATTATTCGAGGAGTGATTAGAAACTGAATCACTTCTAGCCCCTAGTTGACGTAACAAAGCTTCTGCATAAACATTGTTACTTTCTTTATTCACTTCTTCTATTAATTCTCCCACCGTAGGAGACTCGACAAAAGCTAATTCTGTTAAGTTTAAATTTGAGGTTGTTGGAGATTGTTCAACTATTCGAGAAACCCGAATTCCTTCTGACTCTAAAACCTGACGAAATTTATTTAAAAAATTATCCACAGGTTCCACAACTGATACATAAACAGGTTCCGATACTGAACCAACTTTGAGCTGTCCAGATATACGAATTATGGGTTGAGTAAAACTTCGCCCTACTTCTACAAATTCTTTTTCATGAGTTGCGACCGTGACAGAATTATTGTCTATTTGCCATTTGTTACTTTGTATTGGATCGATAAAAGTTACTTTTAAAGGTTGACCTAAACCTTGAGGAGACAAAACTAGATCTATAGAATTTTGATTTAAAATTAGACTATTAATGGGTGCGCCATAACCCGCCTGAATATCTTCCCATTCCCAATTAGGATTAATAGCTGTTCCCTGAAAATAACTATTATCTGCAATGAGCTGATTGATCGTTGTTATGCCCTGTTGTTTGAGTTGTTCTGCTAATTTCTTGAGTTCAGTTTCTGTTAAGCTGGGATCGCCTCTGCCAACAACATATATATTTCTGTTGTTATCACCATAAATAGAAGTTCTAATCCTAAGTTGAGGTCTTAATTTTTGTAACACTGCTGCGGTTGTTAATAGTTTAGCAGTAGAAGCAGGAATAAAATAATGCTGAGAATCTTGGTCGTAGATTCTATTTTTACTAGATAAAGTTTCGACTAAAATCCCCCACCGAGAACGACGAAAAATTGGGCGATTTATTATCGTATTAATATCATTGCTGAGGTCGGCACGACAATTTCTTGTCGTGGTTTCTTGACTTAGAGTAATTAATGGATTAAGAAATAATATAAGGAAAATAATTGTAATTGGTTTGAGGTGAAATTTAAACATTTGGTATTGATTAGAAAAAGAATAAGGAGTAGTAGTAAAAGTGTTGAATCTTTATACAGCATTTCTCAAATAGATTAGGTGCAATAACAGCTATGTGTAAAATAGTTATGAAAATCTTGCTCAGAAACTTGACTGGAGGCTTCTTCGATCAATGCATAAATTGGCATTGATGCGACAAAATGCATAGAACTGGCGATCGCCGATCGTTGATAAGGGAATGAGCAAAGACAGATCGATTAGCCATGACATCTGTTCAGATTTCTTCGATAGGCTAATCATCGGTTCCCTGACTCCTCAATCCCTTAAAACTGGCGTAAAAACCTCAGATCGCTACTGTAAAATCGGCGAATATCATCTATCTGATGCAACACCATCGCAAAGCGTTCAATACCAAAACCAGCCGCAAACCCCGTATACACCTCTGGATCGTAGCCTACTGCTTTTAATACATTGGGATCGACCATTCCACAGCCCAAGACCTCTAACCATTTCCCATTCCATTGCACATCGACTTCTGCCGACGGTTCCGTGAAGGGGAAATAACTGGCTCGGAAGCGGATATCGACCTCACCGAACATTTGGGTCAGGAATTCTTTCACGGTGCCTTTTAAGTCTGTAAACGTGAGTCCCTCATCCACTGCCAGTAACTCCATTTGGTGAAATACTGCCGCATGGGTTGCATCAACCGTATCGCGACGATAGCAGCGTCCAGGAGCCACAATGCGGATCGGAGGGTCATTCTTCTCCATGTAGCGAATTTGCACTGAGGAGGTATGGGTGCGGAGGAGATTACCATCGGGGAGATAGAAGGTATCTTGCATATCTCTAGCGGGATGGTCGGGGGGAGTATTGAGGGCTTCAAAATTATAGTAGTCGGTTTCCATTTCCGGGCCGGCTGCGACAGTATAGCCAAGTCCCACAAAGATATCGATCGCCCGATCAAACGTACTATTCAATGGATGAGTCCGCCCTTGGGGACGATAGACCCCAGGCATTGTCACATCTAGGGTTTCGGCTTCCAATTTGGCTTGAATTTGGGCTTGTTGCAGGGCACTCTTTTTGTCATCAAGGGCGGTAGAGAGAGCTAATTTCACCTCATTAGCCACTGCACCAATGCGGGGGCGATCGCTAGGATCTAATTTTCCCATGCCTCCCAACACTTTAGGCAACTGACCTTTTTTACCCAGATAAGCAATACGGAGTTCCTCAAGCTTCTGGAGATCCTTGCAGGTGGCGATCGCCTCCACTGCGGCTTGCTTGAGGTCGGCTAATTGTTGTTCAAGGTCACTCAACATATAGATTCTAGGCGCTGGCAGGTCTGAAAAGAGCATAATGCCTTACCTGATGTTACCATTATTCCCGTTCTCCACTGCCAGATTCTTATGACGATTATCCTTACTTCCCAAGAGATCGCCCATTATCGCACGGAGTTAGCTGCCGATCCGGAAGCCTTGGAAGCCTTAGACCAAATTGAAGACTGTGAAGGAGATCTCGAAGATGCGGCCATCTCCCTCGGCATTCAAGCTGGACAACAACCCGATCGCACAGACTGGTTATCTGGAGTCGCTAAACGCTGTCGTGTAATTTTATGCCAAGACCCTTGTCAGAGCTATTTTCAACAAAGACAACTCGCTGACGTAGTCCGTACACTCAAAACCGCCCAAGTCTGTCCATCCTTGCTCGTCACTCCTGTGGTCTTATATGTCGTTAACACTGGGGTACAGACATTTTGTGAAGCTTTAAATTACAAACAAAATTAAGTATTTTTTTTGATTCCCCTAGAGGTATCTAAGATTTAATCGGTATCCATACATCCTCGATATTTAAAGAAAGACTAAAACCCTAATTTTCTGGCATTGAGAAATTGAAAATCGCCGCAGAGAACTTAACACTTATGGTTTAATTAAAAATCAAAACCACCCGATCTAATTCATCCCATAATAATGTATGTATCGTATACGTGAAAATCATAAAAAGGACAGAAAACTTC
>NZ_CEZBFX010000177.1:0-6519 GCF_982964205.1 Roseofilum sp.
TACAGGCTTTACGGCAGTATGTGATGGCATACGGGTCACAGGAGGTAGTCTATACGGAACTTAATTGGAATGACTATAGCAGAGAAGGAGTTAGGTTAGGGTTTGAGGCAATAGGCAATAGGCAATAGGGAACAGAAAGTCTTAGCTCTCCTTTCCCTTGCTATAAAACCTATTTATTGAGCTTGGAATGACTTGAGTTTAAATGATCGCCGGTGCAAGCAAGACGGGCCAAACTGGGCGATCGCTAGTCGGTGTTTCTTCGTGCCATAGCCCTTATTCGCCCTCAGATCGTAGTGGGGAAACAACGGATCTAAGCGAGCGATTAATTCATCGCGCCAGACCTTAGCCACAATACTGGCGGCGGCGATCGCCACCTCCGTCCGATCTCCCTTAACCACTGTTCTCTGAACCCTGTCTAACTGAGGAATCTCATGGAGTCCATCCACCAAACACACTCCGGGAATCTCCCCTAATTTCAGCACCGCTCGCTTCATCGCCAACAACGATGCCTGTAAAATATTAAATCGATCGATTTCCGCCACCGATGCAACACCCAATTGACAATCAAGAGCCAATTCTTCAATGGCTCCTAATAAGGCCTGTCGCTTTCGGTGGCTCAATGTCTTACTATCTCTGACTCCCAAATCTTGCAATTGATGCTCTACCTCTGGTGAGATCATCACAGCAGCAGCCACCACTGGGCCGAAGAGCGAACCTCGGCCCACCTCATCAATACCTGCCACTCGAATGACTCGATCCAAAATAATGATGAATTATTCTGAATCCGCAGAAGAGCGACGGCGACGACGGCGACGAGGTTCTGGGACTTCCTCATCCGTCTCCTCTTCTGCAACGCTTCCCTCATCGAGCGCTTCTTCCTGTGAAGTTGGGCTACTCAGGTCTTTCTGTTCCAGAGTCGGAGACATCCATCCCCAATTGCCTTCTTCTTTAGCGGTTTCCTCTGAATCTGGGGCGATCTCTTCCCGAGTTTCTGGGGTAGCCACCAGGGTTGCAGTCGAACCCTCAGAATCATGGGCATCTACTGAACTAACCTCGACAATGGTTGATTTTGGGTTTTTGTTTTCTCCATCAGGCAACAACACCAGAGGGGAGATGCCCATTAAAGCATAGATATTTTGCTCTTCATCGGTCATGGGAACCTTGACTACCTCTGGAGGAGCATCGATTAATCTTCCCCCGATACGTTTACGGGGATTAGTCGGTTTATCCCAATAATCTTTGCGAGAAGAGAAGCGAACCTCAGAAGGCCGCGATCCTTCATGGAGGGTGGTGGTCACTGACAAATCAGCTCCACTGCGATAGGACGGCTCCTGATACCCATATCCCCCCGAATCTTTGGTATCGGGTCGGCGGCGGCGAGTCCGTCTGGCGATCGCCTCCTCATCGACTGCAAAGCCTTCTCCCATCTCATCCATACCCGCAGAACTTCGCAGGGATGACGGTTCTCCATAACTGGAGCTGGACTCAGAGCTAGAGCCAAAATCCTTAGAAAAGTCTGGCTTAAGCGTGGGAGCCGGAGTTTCAGAAAAGCGCTCTGGAGTTGGCGTTTCCCGTCCTACGGTATAGGAGCGATCGGGTAAAGCAGAGGGGGAGTCTTCGATTTCTCCTGGCAGAGTAGCTAAATGCCCTAAACCATTACAAACTTTGCAGGTATGGCCAAATAGCTCATAAATATTTTGCCCTTGGCGTTTACGAGTTAATTCAACTAAACCCAACTCTGAAAGTTGAGCCACTTGGGGGCGAGCCTTATCTGCTAAGAGCGCTTCTTCAAAATGTTGCAGTACCTTTAACTGGTCTTTGCGGGAGTCCATGTCAATAAAATCGACAATAATCACACCGGCAATATTGCGCAGACGCAGTTGACGGGCGATTTCGGTGGCCGCTTCGCAGTTTGTCCACAGTACGGTTTCACGGGCAGTGGCTGAACTGGTAAAGGAGCCAGAGTTCACATCAATCACCGTTAAGGCTTCCGTTGGCTCAATAATCACATAGCCTCCGGAAGGTAAGTCCACCCTGGGTTTGAGGGCTTCCCGAATGGCTGCATTCACCCGGAAATATTCCAAAATCGAGTTCTTTTCCCGATGATGGTCAATCAAGATACCCGGCGGGATTCTACCGGCATTCCAGTTAATGATTTGTTGTTTCACCCGCTTAAGACCGGTATGGGAGTCCACCACAATGCGATTGACATCATTGGTGTACATATCCCGAAGGACGCGGACAATAAAATCATCATCTCGACCCAATAAGGCTGGGGGAACGGCGGAACTCGCTTCGGCTAAAATCGATTCCCAGCGGCTGAGTAATTCTTCCAGGTCTTCCATAATGGCTTCTTCAGCCATGCCTTGGGCTTCGGTGCGCACGAGCAAGCCCATCCCCGTCGGTTTAATCAGAATGGCTAAGGCACGTAGGCGCGATCGCTCCTGAGACCCCATTATTCGCCGAGATAGGTTCACCCCTCGTCCATAGGGCATCAGCACCAAATAACGACCGGGCATGGTAATGTTACCGGTTAAGCGCGGCCCCTTAGAACCCGTGGGTTCTTTCATCACCTGCACCAATACCTTTTGTTGGGGAACCAGTAGCTCCGTAATTGACCCTGAGCCTCGTTTGAGCCTCAGAGGGCCCAGATCTGTCACATGAATAAATCCATTTCTTTGGGCATCGCCAATATTCACAAAGGCTGCATCAATACCTGGTAAGACGTTCTCTACGCTACCGAGATAAATGTCTCCGACTTGATGACTTCCTGTGGCGACTACAAGTTCTTGGATTTGATCTTCTTCAAAAACAGCAGCTAATCTATGCTGCTCGGCGATAATAATTTGCTTTGGCATCCAATTTCCTCAAATTATGCATGTCAGTAATAGGTAAGCAGCTTACACATTCAATTTGTCTCGCTGGTGTTCTGGGTTGCTCGCCGCCAGCCGATCGCAGGGGGAAAAGAGCGTGACCCTCGTTTACTGCACAACCGACGGCCAAGTTCTATGCTTTAGCCTGAACCCTCGGTTATGGGACTGAAATACGATACCCCATTACGTTAGGGGTTCTTTGTCTCTCATGTGCGATCGCCAAAAACTGTGACCCCATCGTAAGGTCATAACTAACTATTGTATCAAACTTTGGAGAGTGAGGGAATGGGCGGATGGAGGAATGGGAGAACACGGGGAGTTGAAGGGAGTGCAGACGCAGCGATCGAGAATGATTAATTTTTAGTTATTAGAGCTGATTCCTAAAGAAAAAGTAAAGAGGAGAAGTGAAGCAACATAAGCAGGATTTATAGTAAGCTTGGGAAGTTAAGGAAACTTGATTATCAGTCAATTCCCCCGAATTGCCAACCTAAAGTGCCCCGCATATCCGAATGACCTGAGTGATTAAAAACGGGAAATAATAAGGGCACTGCTATTAATTGACTATAGCCTAAATTTATGAGATAATCAAAAAGATATAATCAAAAAAGATCATGGGTCAAACAAGTCTTTGGGACGGGGAAAATCGCCAGGAAAAAATAAAAAGCCGTTTCTGTCTCAACTCAATGAATTAGTCCCAAGGGACTAATTTCGTCCAATTCTCGAACAAATTTATGACCAAGAGCGCTCAAGTCATTCCAGTCGTAAACCCCTGGATATTGTCTTAGAGCCTATGTATAAAGAAAGAATAAAGGAAAAACCCGAAGAGAAGAGCGATCGGTAAAGTGGTCTTGCCATGTTTCCTCTTGTTCCGTATAAGATACACACTTTGTGCTGTTATGGAGTATACTATTAAATCCTCAAAGCCATGTACCACAATCCTATTCGCTAGGGCAAAGCGCTATCTTGTACCAGAAGAATTAACTCTTTTGCTAGAAATCTTAACCGGCATCTTAGATTAGTAGTCCCCAGTTGCGTGTTCCAAACCCTAAAAACTGTATTAAACTAAAAGGTTACTCCTAATCTCAACTCTAAGTGCATGTCTGAACTGTTAAAATCCTTCCTCGATACCGAAAAACCCAAACGTAAATCCTTTCAACTTCCCGGTTCCTATCCTCACTATACCCCCGATCGCCCCGGACAAATCGAACATATTTTTTTAGATTTAGTCTTAGACATTCCTCACTCTCGATATAGTGGTTCCTGTACTCTCCATCTCAAACCCATTCGCACAGGTATTGAAACCCTCTCCCTAGACGCAGTAGACTTAATCATCGAGAATGTCAAAATTAACCACAAATCCCAATCCTTTGACTACGATGGGCAAAAACTCCACATCCACCTAGATCTCCCCACTCAAGCGGAACAAATCCTAGAAATTAACATTGTCTATCGAGTCGATCGTCCCCAAAGAGGACTCTATTTCATTCATCCTGATACTGATTATCCTGGCAAACCGACCCAAGTTTGGACTCAAGGCGAAGATGAAGACTCCCGCTACTGGTTCCCTTGTCTAGACTACCCCGGACAACTTTCTACTTCAGAAATTCGAGTTCAAGTCCCCGCCAAATATATGGCGATCTCCAATGGGGAACTGATTGACACAAAAACTGAAGGCAAGACCAAAATTTATCATTGGTTTCAAAAAGAAATTCATCCGACCTATTTGATGACTTTAGCCATAGGCGAATTTGTAGAAATCAAAGACAAGTGGCAAAACACCCCCGTCCTTTACTATGTGGAAAAAGACCGTAAAAATGATGCCCAGAGAAGTATGGGCAAAACGCCACGCATGATCGACTTCTTTAGTAACATCTTTGATTATCCCTATCCCTATCCCAAATATGCCCAAGTTTGTGTCGCTGATTTTATCTTTGGCGGCATGGAAAATACCTCGACAACACTCTTAACAGATCGCTGTCTACTGGATAAACGATCTCTACTCGATCATCCCTTTACCGAAAGTTTAGTCGCCCACGAACTTGCCCACCAATGGTTTGGGGACTTAGTGGTGATTAAACATTGGTCCCACGCTTGGATTAAAGAAGGGATGGCTTCCTATTGTGAAGTGCTGTGGACCGAACAAGAATATGGAGCAGAAGATGCTGCCTATTATTACCTCAGAGAAGCACGAAGCTATTTACAAGAAGATAAAACCCGCTATCGTCGCCCCATGGTCACTCATATCTATCGGGAGCCGATTGAACTCTACGATCGCCATTTGTACGAAAAAGGAGCCTGTGTCTACCATATGATGCGGGCAGAATTGGGCGATGATTTATTTTTCAAAGCTATACAAACCTTTGTTCGCAATCATGCCCATAGTACGGTAGAAACAGTGGATGTACTGCGAGCCATTGAAGAAGCTACAGGGCGCAATCTCCTGTTTTTATTCGATCAATATGTCTATCGCGGGGGACATCCCGATTTTAAGGTCAGCTACAGTTGGGATATAGATCGTAAGCTGGCGAAGGTAACGGTAGTCCAAACCCAAGCTAAAGAGGATGAAAAGTCTCTCTTTGATTTGAAAATCCCTATTGGTTTTGGCTATGTCAATCCTTCAGAACAGGAAGGTGAAGCGCCTGAAATTTTCGTTAATTCCCATACGGTGAGAATTCATCAAGTGGAAGAGAGTTTTTATTTCCCCTTAGATGAGAGGCCTAAGTTTATCAGTTTTGATGTGGGGAATCGCTATTTGAAAACGGTGGTTTTGGACTATCCTGTGGTTGAATTAAAGGCTCAGTTGGCTTGCGATCCCGATCCGATTTCTCGCATTTATGCTATTAACGCTTTAGTGAAGAAAGGAACCTTACCCGTAGTTCAGGCTTTAGCTGAAGCATTAAAAACGGAGGACTTTTGGGGAGTGCGAGTGGAAATAGCCAGAGGTTTGGGTAAAATTCGCCTGGATCAGGTATTTGAGGCTCTGTTAGTGGGCTTGCAAGATGGGGATGCTAGAGTCCGTAAGGCGATTATTGAAGCGTTAGGGACGATCAAAACTAAGGCGAGTTATAAGGTGCTGAAGTCGGTTTTGGTTAATGGCGATCCGTCTTATCAAGTGGAAGCTTCTGTGGTTAAGGTTTTGGGGGCGATCGCTGCTCTCAAGGATCGAGAGATGCCTAAGCCCCGTAAGGTGATTAAACTACTCAAGACAGTTTTGGAAACGAAAGCGGGTTGGAATGAGGTGGTTCGCAGTGGGGCGATCGCCGGATTAAGCCAAATGAATCGCTCTAAAGCAGCTTTGGAGGTGATTCTAGAGTATACCCACCTCGGTATTCCCCAACCTCTACGTTTAAGTGCCATTCGTGCCTTAGGTGTGGCATCCTCCGGTCAAGATGAAGCTCAGGTAGAAGAGGTGTTAGCACGGTTGGATGCTCTATCGTCTGAATCGTTTTTCTTAACCCAAATGGCAGCGATCCAGGCTTTGGGAGGGATGAAAACAGCAAAAGCGATGGGGATTTTACAGGCGATCGCCTCTTCTACCGCAGATGGGCGGGTGCAGCGTCGAGCAGAAGAAGCCCTGCAAAAAGTGCAGAAGGCGATCGGCTCGAATAGCGCGATGGACACCTTACGGCAAGAAATCGAGCAGTTG
>NZ_CEZBFX010000178.1:0-6507 GCF_982964205.1 Roseofilum sp.
TTGGCGATTGCTTCCCTGCGGTCGCAATGACAACTCACATCTACGATCAACAATGCACCTCATAGCAGCGCGAAGCGCTGTATCAATTCCCAATTGCAGCACTAAGCATTGTCATCAATCGTAGCTATCAAAAAGAATACTCAAGAGGGCGATCGGTAATATAAGCATGTGAACTTTTATCTGGCTAACTCTTCGAGACAGGATAAGATGGTCTCATAGAAGGCACATTCTTTTAACGATAATAACGATTTGCCCCCCTCTTTTAAAGAGTGTTCAATAAATGAAAAGACGAGATATACTGCGCTGGGGAACATCAGCCGCGTTGGGGTGGAGTGCAACTTCTGCACTAACAGCCTGTCGTCGTTTTTCTCCATCTTCTTCTATTCCATTATCCATAGAAGAAACTCGCGGTTTGGAATCGCCAAGTGTGATAGGAACAGATGCCTATCATTTTCTTAAAGATGTAGGCCAAGGATTTTCCGGCACGACAGTGCGATTAATTACTGAAGATTCCCCAGGCGCTAATGTGGCTTGGGAATTTGTACAAGAAGAATTTATTCCCCTAACAGGAATTGACGTGCAATGGGATAGGTTCCCCCTCGATCGCGTGTTTGGGCGTATCGAGCAAGACATCGCCAGAGAAGCCGGAACCTATGACATCATGTACTGGGATCAGGCTTGGATCGGTCGTTTTCTTGAAGTCGGAGTAAATCCTAAAGAATTACTAGAAAACAGCGACCTGCAATATCCCAACTACAATTTTGAGGATTTTCTCTCCCCGTTAGTTGCCAATATTGCCTCCTATCAAGGACAGTTGGCTGCCATCCCCTATGATATTCCGATCTTGATTTTGTTCTACCGCCCAGATATTTTGGAGGAATTAGGATTATCGATCCCCATGACCATGGAAGACTACTTGGAGACCATGCAAGTCATTACTGAAGCCAAAGCCCCTCAAATCTATGGAACGGTAGAACAGTGGAAAGTGGGGCACTATAGCTTACATGCTAATATGACCGCTTGGTTGTGGGCCCATGGTGGGTCGATTTATCATGCCGATGGCACACCAGCCATTAATGACGACCGGGCGATCGCCGCAATGGAATACCTCCTCGCCCAACGACAATATGCCCCCCCCGAAGCCATAACCTGGGATTGGAGCGGACAAGCCAATGCTTTTCGTCAAGGTCGCGCAGGTGTCGCAATTGGGTGGGGGGAATTTTTTCCCTGGTTTGAAGAATCGGCTAACTCCCAAATATCCGGAAAAGTGGCAGTCGCTCCTTGTCCTCAAGCCATTGCCCTGCGTCCAGAGAGCGAATGCGGTTTCGGCGAAGTTCCAGGTGTGAGCCGTCAAGGGGGCAGTAGTCTGGCGCTCTCTCGTTACAGCAAAAATCGAGATGCAGCCTGGGTCTTTTTGCAATGGCTCACCAGCGCAGACACCATGACTCGGGCAGCCCTATTGAGCAAAACCAATAGCGTTCGCCGCAGCACCTACAGCGATCCTCGCTTGAAAATAGGGTTTGGAGCCAATCCCCAAGTTGCCAATTATTTTGAGGTCACCTTAGATGCCATTGAAAATCGCATGGGAACGGAACCCCACCATTCCAATTGGATTGAAGTGGGCTTCGATCGCTTCCCCATGGAACTGGGAAAATTAATGACCAACCAACAAAGCATCCGAACCACCCTAAACAACATGGCGCAAGCTGCTGCCCGAGCAACAGAAACCCTCTAACTCAAAACTATGAAAGCGATTCCTAGGAATATTCGCTCACGAATTGAGTGTTTCTTCAATCATTACAGCTTGCGCCATCAACTGTTAGGGGTATTTTGCTTCATTGCTCTGACTCCCCTGGCGGGATTTGCTTGGTGGAATTACCAGACTACGCGGACAGCTTTGATTCAATCGGCCAATCAATCCCTGAATGCAGCCGCGTCCCAAACGGCGGCAACTCTTGATGCCTTCGTTCGCATCAATTTGACGGTTATTGTTACTGAAGCGCAACAAGAAATCCTTGCCACCTATTTACAAGCTGCACCCAATGCTTCTCCCTCGGTTAGAGAGCAGGCACTCAACACTCTAAAGACCTCGATCGCCAAAGATACCGTCTTTTTAGTTTCCTCCGCTCTTCTGAATACCAATGGACAAAATCTCCTCGATACCCGCACCCCTCAAAGGGTATGGGACGAGTCGAATCGGGACTATTTCCAAATTGCCCTAGAAACGGGAGAGCCTTTTGTCTCCAATGTAGAATTTTCTGAGGTTGACGGTCAGCCTTACTTGTATTTCAGCCAATCGATCCGCGATCGCCAAACGGGGGAAGTGGTTGGCATATTACGCAGTCAGTACCATGCCGCCAAACTCCAAAACCTCATCCTAGAAAATAATAATTTAGCCGGTTCTTTGTCTTTTCCTATTCTGCTCGACGATCGCAATTTGCGCTTGGGTCAAGGCTATCAAGATGGAGGGAGACAGCTTGAAGAGCTTCTATTTCAATTTCTCGCTCCTCCTCAACCCGAAACCCTTGATGAATTACAGCAAACCTATCGCTTGCCGGCTTCTCTGCCTACCGATAGAGCCACTCAACTGACAGAATTTGACAAATTTGCTGCCAATTTTAACCCAGATCGCCCCTACTTCACGAGCATTCTGTCCCAAGAGCAGAATATAGAATATGCAGGTGCGATTCACCTGAGCCAAAGCCAACCGTGGAAAGTTGCTTATTTGCGCCCAAAATCTGTTTTTCTCCAACCCATTAATATTCAAACGCGCAATAATCTCCTCCTCGCTTTAGGGACGACCCTTGTTGCCATTAGCGTGGGATTTGGCATGGCTAATGTAATTTCTTCTCCCATTCGACGCTTGACGGCGATCGCCAAGCAAATCGCCGAAGGTAATTTAAGTGATGGTGTAGACATTGTGGCCGATGGGCACTCAGATGGAGTTTTACCCACCCAATGGGGTAATGAACTCGGAGAGCTTGCCAATTCCTTCAGTTATATGGCAACCCAACTGAAATCCTCATTTCAACAGTTGCAAGATTATTCGCAAAATCTCGAACAAAAAGTGGAGACACGAACCCAAGAGCTATCCGAGTCCCAACAGTTGCTCAATTTAGTTATGAATAATATCCCCCAATCTATTTTCTGGAAAAATCGCGAGAATGTGTACTTGGGATGCAATCGCAGTTTCGCCCAAGTTGCCCGCATGAAGCCGGAAGAGATTGTTGGCAAAACCGACTATGATATGCCTTGGTCTCGCGAAGAAGCAGATTTGTACATTGAGTACGATCGCAAAGTGATGAATGCTGGGGAACCAGAATTAGGGATTGTCGAACCGATTACCAAAGGCAATGGAACAATGAGTTGGCTTGAAACTAGCAAAGTTCCCCTCTACAATACTGAAGGCGTAGTCATGGGAATTATTGGTATTTTTCAAGATATTACCCCCTACAAAGAAGCAGAAGCAGCAGCCCAACAAGCCAACCAAGCTAAAAGCGAGTTTTTAGCCAATATGAGCCACGAATTGAGAACGCCCCTCAACGGCATTCTCGGCTACGCACAAATTTTAGGACGATCTAAAACCCTCGCCGAAGCGGATCGCAAAGGGGTAACGATCATTCATCAATGTGGTTCTCACTTACTAACATTGATTAACGATGTCTTAGATTTGTCCAAAATCGAAGCTCGTAAACTGGAGTTGAATCCCATTCCTGTTTATTTTCCCTCTCTTTTACAAAGTGTGGTGGAAATGTGCAAAATTAAAGCCCAACAAAAAGGAATTGATTTCATTTATCAGCCCAGCTCTCGCCTGCCGGAAGGAGTAGAAGTGGATGAAAAACGCCTACGACAGGTGTTAATCAACCTTTTGGGCAATGCCATTAAATTTACGAATAGCGGTTCCGTGAGGCTGCGGGTAGATGTGATTTCCGAGTCGGAAACCAGTGCAACCGTATTTTTTCAAGCGATCGATACTGGGGTGGGTATTGCCCAAGCCGATCTAGCCAAACTCTTTGAAGCCTTTGAACAGGTTGGCGATCGCCAAAAACAATCTGAAGGAACCGGGTTAGGATTGGCTATCTCCAAGCAAATTGTTGGGTTAATGGGTAGTACGATTGAAGTCACTAGCCAATTGGGTCGAGGAAGCGAATTTTCCTTTTCCGTTAACTTGCCCCTCGCTGTCGATTGGGCAACACGACAGATCGGTTTAGAGGGGCGCGATAATGCTCCGCATCGCTGGCGCGATCGCATTATCGGTTACGAGGGAGATCGGCGTACAATTCTCGTCGTGGACGATCGCTGGGAAAACCGCACTGTTGTCTCCAACTTACTCACTCCCCTCGACTTCACAATCATTGAAGCAGAAAACGGCCGCGAAGGCTTAGAAAAATTACGGGAGAACTCACCCGATTTAGCGATCGCCGACCTCTTTATGCCTGTGATGGATGGTTTTGATTTCCTCAAGCATATCCGGAGTTCCAAAGACTTGCAACATCACAAAATTATCGTCTCTTCCGCATCCGTGAGTGAAAAGGAGCAATATCGAGCAATGGATGCAGGGGGCGATTGCTTCCTCAACAAACCCGTCGATTTTCAAGAATTGTTGGCAGCAGTCTCGGAATGCTTGGATTTACAATGGATTTATGAAGATCGAGAGGATACGGAGGCGCTTTCGGAATCAACCGCTACCCCAATGGTTCTGCCAGCACCTGAGATCCTCAGCAACTTATTAGATTTGGCACAGCAAGATCGGATTCGAGAGCTGTCTGAAGCCCTAGAAAAACTTACCTGTCATGATTCAATGTATATCTCGTTTACTCAACCCTTACTCGACCTAGCCAACCAATTTGCCACAGAGGAAATCGAAGATATCCTGCAACAATATCTAACCGAAGGGGGATATCATGCAGAATAAAGCTGACCATCAACCGGAAATTTTAGCTGTTGATGATACGCCAGCCAATTTGCAAGTGGTAGCGGACACCTTATCTCCTGCCGGTTATATTGTTGCTGCTGTAACCAGTGGTGAGCGCGCTCTCAAGCGCTTGCAAACCTATGTTCCCGATCTGATTCTCCTCGATATTCAAATGCCAGGCATGGATGGCTTTGAAACCTGTCGGCAAATTAAGGACAACCCCAATACTGCCAGTATTCCCATCATTTTTATTACGGCTCTATCAGACGACAAGAGTATTATCAAAGGATTTGACTTGGGAGCCGTCGATTACATTACCAAACCGTTTCGCGAGGCGGAAATGCTAGCACGGGTGAAGACGCACTTACAGTTGGGAAAGTTGAGGGCAAACTTAGAAAAGCAAGTGGAGCAGCGCACGACTGATTTGACTCAAGCGATAGAGAAATTGCGATCGTCGCAAATGCAATTGGTTCAACAGGAAAAAATGGCAGGATTAGGTAATCTTGTAGCGGGAGTCGCTCATGAAATCAACAATCCGTTGAGTTTCATTACTGGTAATATCACGATGCTTAAAGACACTCTTGTCGATCTGTTGGCAATTATCCAAGCCTATCGCCAAGAATATCCCGAACCTAGCCCTGACTTAGCAGAAGAGATTGAAAATGCAGATCTCGACTTTTTGCTCGAAGATATTCCCAAAATTCTTGTTTCTATGCAACAAGGAGTGAAACGCATTGCTAATATTAGCACATCTTTGCGAACCTTTTCCCGTGCAGATACAGATATCAAAACTGAGTTTAATGTGCACGAGGGTCTTGACAGTACTTTATTAATCTTAAAATACCGCCTTAAAGCGAATGAGCAACGTCCCGCCATTAAAATTGTAAAAAATTATGGTGATATTCCCGAACTGAAATGCTATCCGGGACAGCTCAATCAAGTCTTTATGAATATCTTAGCAAATGCGATCGATACTCTGGATGAAAAGAGCAAAAACAAGTCTTTTGAAGAGATAGAAAAAGACCCTAATTATATTACTGTTACGACTGATTTGAGCGAAAAAAAGCAGGATGTTGTGGTCAGAATTATCGATAATGGCATGGGAATGCCAGAATCTGTAAAGGCGAAAATATTTGAGCAGGGATTTACCACTAAGAAAGTCGGCAAAGGAACAGGTTTGGGCATGGCAATCGCCTGTGAAATTCTGACCAAAAAGCATTGTGGAAAAATCACCTGTTCTTCACAATTGGGACAAGGAACTGAATTTGTGATTTCTCTTCCTTTGGGGTAAAGTCCTTCGCCTTGAAGTCGCCTTAGAGAGCTTCGCCACCCAGAAATCGAATTAACTTACAGCGCAAAGCGCTGTAACGGAGTACAGTCTCATTGAGATAAGTCATTGCGAATGGAACGAAGTGGAATGAAGCAATCGCAAAATCCCCAAATCTTGGCGATTGCTTCCCTGCGGTCGCAATGACAACTCGAATCTACGATCAACAATGTACCTCATAGCAGCGCAAGGCGCTGTATCCCTCTTCTTTCACTCTGGGAAGAGTATAATAAAGAAAAAAGGCTGAAAGCCCGATCGGAACTAT
>NZ_CEZBFX010000179.1:0-6486 GCF_982964205.1 Roseofilum sp.
TTAGAGGGAGCCTTGGCCATGGCAGAAGGATTAGTGGATTTAGGCATTTTAATTGGCAATCCAGAAACCTTAGTCGAACAGGATGCCCATGCCCTCTTTTTTCCCCATGGAATTGGTCATTTATTGGGTTTAGATGTCCATGATATGGAAGATTTGGGTGATTTAGCGGGTTATACTCAAGGACGCAAAAGGAGCGATCGCTTTGGCTTGCAGTTTTTGCGATTAAATCGTCCTCTCCAACGAGGAATGATCGTTACCATTGAACCCGGATTTTATCAAGTTCCAGCAATTTTAGATAATCCCCAATTCCGCCATCAATATGATAAACTTGTTAGATGGGAAAAGCTTGCCCAATTTAAGGATGTACGCGGGATTCGTATTGAAGATGATGTATTAGTTACAGACCAAGGGGCAGAAGTATTAACAGCACAATTACCAACGACTCCAGACCAGATTGAACAAGTGATGATTAACTAGCCATAGGCTTATTTGCCTGCACCAAAGGTTCCAATTGTTTATCAATGCGGCGAATATGATTCACAAACCAATCGAGTAAATTGCGTTGCACTTGATCTGCAACGAGATTGAAATTCCGATTCATTTCAATATCACTCTTAATCTGGGTCAACATCTGCACAAAACTCTGATGGGCATTTTTATTGTCACAAGCTACAGGACACTGATAATTATCCATACAACCTTCTTCATACCGAAAATGAACGGCCACATAGCCATCGAGCATTTTCAAAATACTTTTAATTTCTCGGTTCGATTTTTTCGTCTTCAAGCCTTCTAGCAATCGATCCATTTCATCTAGCAACTGTTGATGTTGAATATCTAATAAGGGAATTCCAATTTCGAGAGAATCTGTCCAAGTTCGTGGCATAATCCACCTCTTTAGGCTTAAATAGGAAAAGAATTGAAACCGATTCTAACATGACTCACAGGACTGAAAGTTGATCAGATAATAAAGATTTCTCCAAAGTCCTGACATAGGGTATAGGAAACAACATTTGTTTTGAACTAATACCGTAATTACTCCGGATTAGTCTAGGGTGCAGTAGAAAAAATAAATAACCCGAAGAAACAACAAAACAGAATTTCTATGACTTCTATTTCTTCCTGGTTTGCTGAAAGCACACCGGCCAAAATTTCTCGTAAACGGCTTCCTCAAACCCTAGTAATCGTTCTGATTTTTACTAGTATGTTCACAGCGTATACTTGGAAATTAGCCGAACTGCAAATTATTCGGGGGAAAGAAAATCGAGAACGAGCAGATAGTAATCGCATTCGCCAAATGCCTGTCCCCTCAGACCGGGGAAATATTTTCGATCGCCAGGGAAAAATTCTAGTCTCCAATCGTCTCTCTCGGTCGGTTTATCTTTGGCCCAAAGAGCGATCGCCAGAAGAATGGGAAATTCAAGCGCAACAGTTAGCAACCGTTCTTAATATTTCCCCCAAAGAAATTATCGATCAACTCGCCGCCGATCGTTATCAATCTCGCCTACCAATTCGTATTTACCGCAATTTGAGCTTAGAAGAATTTACCGCTCTTTCCGAGTTCAATCTGATTGGGGTAGAAATTCGCTCAGAATCGAATCGTCTCTATCCCCATGGAACTTTAGCCAGCCATGCGATCGGTTATGTAGGAGAAGCCACCCATGAAGAACTCGACGCTAACCCAGATTATCCGATGGGGATGATTGTGGGCCAAATGGGAGTAGAACGGTTAGCCAATGAGCAACTCAAAGGTCAATGGGGTGGCCGGTTGGTGGAGGTGAATGCTAAGGGAGAAGAGTTGCGAGAATTGGGCTTATATGAATCTCGGTCTGGGGATTCAGTACAGTTAACCTTAGATCTAGAGTTGCAAAAAGCCGCTGAACAGGCTTTAAGAAACCGTCGGGGCGCAGTGGTAGCATTAGATGTTAAAACAGGCGGAGTATTGGCCATGGCTAGTGGCCCGACGTTTGACCCACAAATTTTTACCCGTCGGGTGACTCCCGAGGAGTGGGAAGAGTTACAAGGAGAGGATCAACCCTTTTTGAATCGCGCTCTACAGGGTTATCCTCCAGGAAGTACATTTAAAATTGTGACCGCAGCAGCAGGGATGGAGTCGGGGAAGTTTAGTCCCTATTCGATGTTAATGACTTCTGCTTATATTACAGTGGGCGGCATTCAATTCCATGAGCATAGTGGGGGTTATGGGGCGATCGGGTTTCGGGATGCCCTGGCTTACAGCAGTAATACCTTTTTCTATAAGGTGGGTATGGAAGCCGGAGTCAAGGCGATCGCCGAATGGGCCGAAAAGATGGGTATTGGCAAAACCACCGACTTAAGTCTCTTGGGGTTAGAAGGAGGACGGAATGGTTCTGTGCCGACTCCCGAACAAAAGCAAGACCTCTATGGTGAGCCTTGGTATCCTGGAGATACGGTGAGTATGTCCATTGGTCAGGGTTTGGTTTTAGCTTCTCCCTTAGAGTTAGCCGTAATGATCGGTAGTATTGCCAATGGGGGAATGCGGGTTAAACCCCATTTATTGGCTTCGCAAACGAATATCCAAACGATGCAACCGGAACCGACAGGATTATCTCCAGACACCATAGCAGCCATTCGAGAGGGTTTAGTGGCTGTGGTGCAAAAGGGAACGGGACGAGGGATGAATGATGGTTCGATTCCTTTGACGGCTGGAAAAACAGGGACTTCAGAGGTGTTGGGACAACAGTCCCATGCGGTATATGTGGGATATGGTCCCGTCAGCGATCCCCAAGTGGCGATCGCCGTAGTGGTGGAAAATGGCGGTTATGGTGGCAAAACCGCTCTACCCGTAGCTCAAGCAATTTTTCAGGCTTATTTCCGCCAGTAGAGCAGGAGAAATTGTTAACCTAGAGAAGATATCCTTTGAGTCACGAAAGATGAGTAGTCAGGAAGGAAAGGCGATCGTTAATGAATTCAAAACCCAGATATTTATTTTGGGTGGGTTTGTCACCCTCTTCTGGGTAGTCGAGATTGTAGATCTGCTCTTTTATAGCGGAGGGCTAGATCAATATGGCATTTTGCCGCGCAATATTATCGGTTTGCGAGGCATTCTCTGGTCTCCGTTCTTGCATGGTAATCTTCCCCATTTAATCGCCAATACAGCTCCCTTTTTAATGTTGGGATGGTTGGTGATGTTGCAAGAAACCAGCGATTTCTTTTGGGTAACAGCCATTACCATGTTAGTGGCTGGTAGTGGAGTTTGGCTATTTGGGTCCCCAGCGTTTCATATTGGCGCAAGCAGTTTAATTTTTGGCTATTTGGGGTTTTTACTCTTTCGCGGCTTGTTTGAACGCAATTTTTCCTCAATCTTTCTTTCCCTAGTCGTAGGTTTTTTCTATGGCGGTCTCATTTGGGGAGTGCTTCCCGGACAACCTGGGATTTCCTGGGAAGGTCACTTGTTTGGACTCCTTGGAGGTGTGCTAGCTGCTCGCTTTTTAGCCAAGCGTAAACACAGCACTTCGCGTGGTAATGGGTAATTGTTGATCTCCGCGTCCCTCCTATCCCCCTGACATAGTCCTGAAATCCATCTGCTCTCAACGCTTTGCTAAAGTAATAGCTTTGACTGTAGTCACAACCTAAGTGTTTTAATAACACCTGCTGTTCAGCCGTTTCGATCCCTTCGGCGATCGATTTCAAACCCAGTCCATGGGCCATTGCCAGAATGGTTGTCACTAGAGATACTGAAGCCGTATCTTCAGGAATTTCCCGAATATAAAAGGTTGATAGACCATATATAACTCATTCTGGGAAATAGCAGGAGCCAGAAACTCCTTTTCTCAGAAGCAAAGATCGCCCAACCTTATCGATCTCTCAAACTAATTCAATCTGACAATCATCTCCAATCATAAACCGTAGAGCTGTTGGACGACGAGGAGCAACGTTTAAGCGAGCGCGTCTACCTACCACACTATCCACAATGCGTTGTGGGATATTTTCTAAGGTTGCTTCTGCTAAAATCACGCTGTGTTCAATATCGACTTCTGTTAAGGTTGTGCTATTAGCAATACTACTATAGGGGCCAATGAATGTATTTTCGATATGACAATTCTCCCCAATAGCAACAGGGCCACGAATAGTGCTATTAATTACTGTTGTCCCTTTGCCAATTTTCACACGACCAATCACTTGACTTTGAGGATCGATAGTTCCTTTAACCTCTGATTCTAAGCGGGTATCGAGAATAATGCGATTGGCTTCCAAAAGATCGTCTTTTTTCCCGGTATCTAACCACCATCCTTCGATCTGACGCGCTTCTACCTGTGTTTTGCGATCGATTAAGACTTGAATGGCATCCGTAATTTCTAGTTCACCTCGTGGCGACGGTTGGATACTGGCGATCGCCTCATGAATTGCCTCAGAAAAGAAGTAAATCCCCACTAGTGCTAGATTTGAAGGCGGGTCTTTCGGTTTTTCCACCAGCTTTAAGACTCTTCCCTGAGTATCCACTTGTGCCACACCAAAAGCACTGGGATTAGACACGGTACGCAATAAAATGAGTCCATCTAGGCTATTTTCTTTAAATTGGTTCAAAAATGGAGTTAAGTCGCTTTGAATAATGTTATCGCCCAAATACATAACGAATGGGTCGTTTCCTAGAAAGGGCTGTGCCACCTTTACGGCATGGGCCAGACCGGCGGGTTTCTCCTGCAAAATATAGGTGATTTTTGCGCCAAACTGTTCTCCATTCCCAGTAGTTGCTTTCACCTCTTCTCCAGTTTCGGGACTAATAATAATGCCAATATCGGTGATGCCTGCGCCCACAATCCCTTCAATCCCATACCATAAAATGGGTTTATTGGCAACTGGAACCAATTGTTTGGCCCCCGTATAAGTAATGGGACGTAAGCGAGTTCCTTTACCACCAGATAAAATAAGTGCTTTCATGATTAATAGGGAATAGGGAATAGGGAATAGGGAATAGGGAATAGGGAATCACCGCGTCTCCCAACTCCCTGATTACCCTAATAAACTAAGTTTTCGGCATATTCGGCTAACATTTTCTGTAAACTTTGCCGCCAGTGGGGGGCAGGGGTTCCGAGAAGATCGGCGAGTTTTTTGCCTGAAAGAACGGAGTAAGCGGGACGTTTGGCGGGGGTGGGATATTGGTCGGTGGTAATGGGAAGCACTCGTTTAATTTTTAGGGGAATGCCTAACTTTTGGGCTTCTTCAAAAATGGCGATCGCAAAATCATACCAACTGGTCACTCCTGCATTCGTGTAATGATAAATACCTACTGTTTCCGAATTCAGCTTGGGAATCAATTGGGCGATCGCTCCCGCCAAATCCACTGTCCAGGTTGGCGAACCCACTTGATCGTACACCACACGCAGTTCTTCCCGCTCTTGACCCAGACGTAACATGGTTTTGACAAAGTTACCCGTCATGCCATTTCCATACACCCACGCAGTTCTGAGGATGGCAAAGGTTGCACCACTCTCTTGCACCACCTGTTCGCCCTGCAACTTGGATCGCCCATAGGAACTCAGGGGGTTAGTCTGGTCAGTTTCCAAATAGGGCTGATTTTTACTGCCATCAAACACATAATCCGTGGAAATATGGATTAACTGAGTCCCAGAAGCGGCTGCTAAACGGGCTAATTTTCCCGGTACTTCCCCATTCACCTGCATGGCCAAATCAACATCCTCTTCGGCTTTATCCACTGCGGTATAGGCAGCTCCATGCACCACAATATCCGGCTGCAAATCTTGCCAAAAGGCTTCCACCTTGTCAAATTCCGTTAAATCGAGTTCATTGCGATCAATTCCTCTGATCTCTCCCAAGGATGTCAACAAGGTGACCAACTCTTGGCCCAACTGCCCTTGGGCCCCAGTTACCAAAATTCGGGTCATGAATACACCTCAGCATCTGACAATAGCTTACCCGCCCGATCCTTAGTGGATAAGGTCGGCTCTAAGCCTTCAATTTGCCAATCAATGGCGATATTGGGATCGTTCCACAAAATCGATCGCTCGTGTTGGGGAGCATAATAATCACTGGCTTTATACAGTACCTCTGCTATTTCCGACAGCACGACAAACCCATGGGCAAATCCAGGCGGAATCCATAACTGGCGATGATTTTGGGCGCTTAACAAACAACTAACCCACTGGCCAAAATGGGGGCTGCTTTTGCGGATATCCACAGCCACATCTAAAATTTCGCCGACTGCAGCACGGACGAGTTTACCTTGGGCTTGTTGAATTTGGTAATGCAGGCCCCTTAATACTCCCTTCACGGAGCGAGAATGATTATCTTGGACAAACTCCACAGATTGGCCGGTAATTTCAAAAAAGCGTTTGTGATTATAACTTTCAAAAAAGAAGCCGCGATCGTCTCCAAAAACTTTGGGTTTTAGGATCAGAACGTCGGGAATTTTTGTTGGAATACACTGCATAAGGGAATAGGGAATAGGGAATAGGGAATAGGGAATAGGGAATAGGGAATAGGGAA
>NZ_CEZBFX010000180.1:0-6098 GCF_982964205.1 Roseofilum sp.
TGGTGGAGCTGCAAGCGCTGGTGAGTCCGACGAGCTACGGTTCCCCCCGTCGCGCAACTACTGGGGTGGACAATAACCGGTTATTGCAGATTTTAGCGGTATTGGAGAAGCGAGTCGGTATTCCTTTATCCAAGCTCGATACTTATGTGGCTTCTGCGGGCGGATTAGGGGTAGAGGAACCGGCGGCGGATTTGGGAATTGCGGTGTCCGTGGTGGCTTCATTCCGCGATCGCCTGGTCGATCCGCGCACGGTGATTATTGGCGAGGTAGGCTTGGGGGGACAGGTGCGAGCGGTGTCCCAATTAGAATTGAGATTAAAGGAAGCGGCGAAGCTCGGCTTTAAGCGGGCGATCGTTCCCAAAGGTCAATCTTTACCCGACTTAGGCCTAACCATTATCCCGGTGGGGCGGGTTTTGGATGCGATCGTTTCTGCCATTCCCGTACAACCTCCCTCCGAAGGTTCCCCAGAGTCTGAGTTGGAATTGGACGAATTAGACCTTTAGATTTTATTGATACTTTTTTTTTGGTATTAATTCGCAAGACAGTTGAAAAATGGAAATGATATGATATTCTAAGATGAAATAAAAAAACATAAATCAGTCATTAATGAATCAAAAATCAATCTATTTAATTGAAAATATAAACTTAGCTAGTAGTAATGGAATTGCTGCCAAAACCCCTTTTAGTCAAGCCATGTGTGAAGGTATAGATCTTCAACACTACCACTGTCTGCTAGATGTGGGATGTGGAAGTGGTATTATCGGGATCTATAGTCTCTTAAATCGCCTTCCATTTGTCTATTTTAACGACATTCAGCCAGAAGCCATTGGCTTGACACAGTATAACCTCAAGAAAGAGGGGATTTCCTCAGATCAATATCAGATAATTCAGGGGGCTTTTGACTCAATCGATCTATCAAAATACCCCATTGACTTAATTACATTTAATCCCCCTCAGCTACCAACAGATTGGGTGAATATCAATATCTTTAAAGAAGAATGTGAGAAAAAATTTAGAGATGGAGGCAAAGATGGAAAAGCAGTAATAAATCGTTTTTTTCAATGGCTATCAGGACAAAATACTCAGAATATTAGCATTCAGTTAGGAGTTTCTTCAGTCTTAGCGATCGACTCTTTTTTGAAAAGTATAGAGCAACACTTTGGTTTTTCAGGAGCCAAAAAACATGAAAAAACAGTTCCTGTACGTCAAATATTGTATCCTATAGTTACAGCAATGTCACAAGATGAAAAAAATGCTAGAGATATAACATTTCAAGATGATGCTTTTTACAAAAAAATATACATTTTGGAATTCAACTCCAAACGCTGATTTTTTAAACTCGATTGTTGAACATAAATGAATACAGTAAAATCCATAAAATTCATTGACTCTATTGGCTATACTCCTTTAGTGGATTTGAGCAACTGCTGCGATCCTAATTCAGCAAAATTGTATGCAAAATGCGAATTTTTGAATCCAGGGTATAGTATGAAAGACTGTATTGCTCAATACATTCTCAACCAAGCTGAAGCCAATAAAAAGTTAACTAAGGGAGATACCATTGTTTGTGCCTCTAGTGGAAATACTGGGTGTAGTTTTGCTATGTTGGGAAGTTTGAAAGGATATAATGTGATTGTTGTTACTTCTCAAAAATGTAGCCTGGAGAAGCAAAATCATATTCGTTCTTTCAATGCCCAATTGATGGTAGTCAGTGAAGGACATGATTATATGGAATATGCCCATCAGTTAGCCTGCAAACATAACTATTTTAAAGTCGATCAATATAATAATCCTAACAACCCAGAAATTTATTATAAAACATTAGGCCCTGAAATTTGGGAGCAAACTAATGGTAGAATTACTCATTTTGTAATGACTGGATCGACCTTTGGTTGTATCACGGGTACAGCCAAGTTTCTAAAAGAACAAAATCATGAAATTAAAGTGATTCTAGCCGATCCTTTACATTCCAATATTTATGAGTATTATTATCATGGATATTGTCAAGATAAATCTGATTATATTGTAAATAAAAATCAGCCCTATATTATAGAGGGAGCAGGTAAATATAAGCCAACAAAATGCTTGGATTTTTCTCTGATTGATGAAGTTATTCAAGTCTCCGATGAACAAGCAATTTCCATGTGTTATAAATTACTGCAAACTGAAGGAATTCTTGTTGGTGGGAGTAGCGGATTAAACATTTTTGCGAGTAAATGCATAGCTGAACAACTCGATGAGGAATCTGTAGTCGTTACAATTTTGTGTGATAGTGGTATTAAATATTTATCAAAAATATACAATCCTGAATTCTTAAGAGAAAGTCAAATTATTTTGGGGTAGACTGATTATGTATAAAATCAAAAAAATATTTGGTTCTGAACAAGGTGATGAGTTTTTTGAACTTGAACTACCTGATGGAGATCGGAAAACAGTAAATATTTGGGATTACTCAACTTTATATTCCTATCCTCATTTATATGAAGATCTAATTTTAGAACAACTTGAATGTAAGGTCTATTTAGTCCTAGAAGAATTTTTGTGTTCTATAAAAGATATCAAACAATGGCGGATCTTAGATATTGCTTGTGGTAGTGGGTTGATGGGTAAATTTTTAAAGACTCACAGTGCTATCTCTGTTGAGCTATTAGTTGGGATTGATATTTTACCTATAGCTATTACAGCACTCCATCGAGATAATCCACACATTTATGACCAAACCTATATAGTTGGACAATATGAACAGGATGATTTAACAAAAGGGCAGTTTAATTGTTTGATTGTTAGTGGAGGTGCGAATCACTTAGAATTTTTTGATTATGAGAGCTATCTTGATGTATTACAGAAGTCTGGTTATCTTATTTTTAATTTGACTAATAATCAGAAGGACAGGCGTAGAATAGAAATTTTGCAGTGGCTTAATTCTCATTTAACTTGTCGTGGAAATATCATTTATGAGCATCGAAAATTAATGAATGGTTCCATTGTAAAACATGAAGCATTTATTTATCAAAAATAAGCAACCCTGTGCTAAACAAGGGACTTCAGCCCCTGGTCTCCTAAGGGTTGATTAATGGACAGCTTAAAGAGATGCTTGTACTTTTGTTCGATGTAGCCAATTAGCACAGGATTGATGATGGGGTCTGAAGGTTCATAATGCTTGATCTTTTTAACGCTTCAACATCATTCACTATTTTAGCCGATAATATTAGAGGATAGGGAATAGGCAAAAAAGTTTTAACTGCTGGTGTAGTTGCTATACCCATTCCTCATTACCCCAATTACAAATCCGACATTTTCACTGAAGATTGTTGTTGTTTTCGGGAAATGGTGGTATGGAGTTTATCTAATAATTCCTCCGTCAATTTTTGAAAGGCTTTGGAGCCGCGACTATGGGGATGGGCTATGACTACAGGTAAATAATTATCGACAGCTTTAGATACATTGATATCGGCAGGAATGCGAGTCTTAAACAGTTTCGCCTCACTATAATCTGTACGTACCCGGTTCATGACTTGGCGATAATAGCGGCCGATAAATCCCCCAGCCATGGTGAAGACAATGCCGAGCATTTGAATATCTAGGGGATGTCCATCTTGATGGACTTCTCGCAGTTTTGCTAACCGACGCTCTAAAAGCTGAATCCCGATTAATGATAGGGGTTCTGGACGAGCGGGGAGTAAGTAAAAATCGCTGGCAGTCAGGGCACTGCGAGTTAAGAGATTATAGCCAGGGGCACAATCTAAAATAATGTAATCATATTCGTCGATGATGGGTTTTAAGATGCTCTCAACCAAGACTCTTTCAAAGCGATTCCATACGGTTTCAAAACTTACTTGTTCCCGATAAACGGCTTTTTCATAAATCATTTCTGAAACTGAAAATTCATCATACATATCAATGTCCCCAGGGAGTAAATGGAGTTTGGGAACATTACAAGCGTAGGGAATGATAATATCTTGGATAGGAAAAGTAGAACTGGCGGCTGGATTAATCGCTTTTTTGACCAATTCTCTTAAGGTGCGTTGATCTCGCCTGAGTTTGGCAAAATCGGAGGGCGACATCATGCTGAGGGTAGCACTGATTTGAGCATCTAAATCGACAATCAACACCCGCTTGTCGTGGTATTTGGCAAGACACGCCGCTAGATTAACCGTGAGGGTGGTTTTGCCGACCCCTCCTTTCATATTGACAGTTGAAATAATATATCCCATAGGTAAGATCCAGTCAGTTCGGTGGAAAAATGTCCAGAAAATGTACAGTTATAAGCCTCTGTGATGCCGAAAGTCAAGCAGAGTTGCTCTCATCTAGCAGTTGTGCCTTTCAAATCATAATGCCTATCTACAGTTCAAGGGGCAAGAGGCAACAAACAAGATGCACAACCTGTTTTTCCTGCTCCCCACTGTCCACACCCTACTCAATTTGCATGGTATTATTAAGACTTAATATCGGTTTGTCAATGTTTGCACTCTGGAGATGGGGTGAGAAACAGATGGTTCTGGTATGGTTAGATGTGGCTGCTCTGAGATTGAGGCAAAGCGGGAATGGATTGGATGCGATCGCTGATTTGGATGGACTATCGGTTAGTGGCACTGGTGGGGATCGGTATTCCCTTGGTGCTGCTGATTTGGTCGCTGGTGAAACAGTCTGTCCCCCTAATCCGCCTGATGATTATCTATTGGCGGGTGGCTAGTTTGCTGATTATCTCCCTTTATTTGATGATTGGGGGAGCGCCCATTGGCTTTGTCAGTTCTATATCCGCCCGGATTTTGATTCCCATATCCCTCTGGTTTTGGATTGACTTGAATGAGGAAATTGAGGATATGCCCCCGTCTCGTGCCCTGAAACTGGCGTTTACGGCTTGGCGCTGGGCGGTAACGATATTGATGGGGATTGGGGCGATCGCCCAATTACCCTCACTACAATGCGCTTTTTTACCTACGCAAGAATTAATCCAAAATAACTTTTGCCGACTCTGGTTAGAAGCACCTTGGGGCTATAAACAATTATTCCACAATGCCACCAGCGAACGCTTCTTAGGCTTTGTGGGTATCCTGGGATTGCTGATCTATACGGTTTATCTGAGCTATTTTATCCTCATTCGCCTCGGAAAGCAGGGTCGAACCGCTGTCGGCCAATAGTCGGTAATGCTACGCGCTAGTATGTAGTTGGATCAAACTAGAGTTAAATGGGTAATGACAGACAACAGAAGCATCCACGGCTTATCGTCAATAGTCTCTCTAGGACTGATAATACTCAGTGCCTGCGCAGAATCTAACATTCCTCTCCTTGAAATTGAAGTCAATGATAACTCCTTTGTGGCCAATGGTGTTATAGACCGAAGTGCCATTTCTACGTTTGAGATGGCAACCCATAACAATCCAAGCATCAAAACACTGGTTTTGCAGTGGGTGCCTGGTTCCATTGATGATACGGCTAATCTAGAGCTGGCGCGAATGGTGCGAGATCTGGGGTTTACCACCATAGTCCCAGAAGATGGATTGGTGGCTTCAGGCGGTACCGATCTATTTCTAGCCGGCGTGAACAGAGATATTCAGCAAGGAGCTTGTCTTGGCGTGCATTCCTGGGGAGATAGTGATAGCGTTGAAGGCCGAGACTTCCCTCGCGATGCGGATGTGCATCAACCCTATTTGGACTATTACAGCGATATGGGTATCCCCCAGGATTTTTATTGGTTTACTCTTGAAAAAGCTCCGGTGGATGGTATACACTGGATGCTACCCTCAGAAATCCAGCAATATATGCTGGAAACAAGTGATGCACAGGGTGAAACTTTAAGCGAGATGAATGAAGAAATCTGTGGAAAGCGAGATGAGCAAGCCTGGCTTAAGAGATCGAACTCCTCGGGTAATTGATTTCGAGTGACTCGAATCATTAATTAGCTGCAACCTTTCCCAAATGAAGTACGATCGCCTATGTTTTCTCGACGCTTAGAACAATACACCCTCAAACGGCCCCAAGAAGTGCTACTCATCCATGCAGAAATTGAGGGAGAAGCCGATCAAATCCTGGTATTTAAAGGGTTTTCCAGTTCTTTAATGCGATCGACTGCCTTTAATCCAGATATCCCTGTCTTA
>NZ_CEZBFX010000181.1:0-5957 GCF_982964205.1 Roseofilum sp.
TTCTACTGTAAAGCCGTCCTAAAAGGACGGGGTTTTAGACCCATTTTTCTGATAACACACATAAAGCCAGAAAACTGCTGTATCAAGTCCCTTAAAACAGTTGTCATTGCTACCGTTCTAGAAGCAATCGCCAAGACTAAGGAGATTGTTGGGATTGCTTCATTGCGCTCCACGGCCTTTGCAATGACTTCATCATCATTGACGTGCCGGACTGGATATGAGCAGTCCTTAAAGCTTAAAGTCTTTGAGGTTCAATCCGTTTATCTTTAACGATCTTCCTCATCCCCTTCGAGTTGAGCGCGGTATTCTGAGGCTGAGAGTAAGCCATCTAGTTCTTCCTTCTCATCAATCCGGACTTTGATTAACCATCCATCTCCGTAAGGATCGTCACCAATATTTTCGGGGTTTTCCAGTAGCTCTTCATTGCATTCAAGGACGGTTCCCACAACGGGAGCCTTAAGGTCTTCAACCGCTTTCACCGATTCAATTGAACCGAAAGATTCTCCTTTTTCTAGAGCATCTCCGACTTCTGGCAATTCAAGATGAACAATATCACCGAGTTGATCGATCGCAAAGGCACTCAGTCCAATCGTGGCAATCTCGCCATCAAGCCGCACGTACTCATGGCTGTCCAGGTATTTTAGATCGTCTGGATATTCTAATTCCATAGAAACTTCCTATTTTTTTCGACTAATCTCTAATGGTTATATATCAGGATTTGGGTATGATCGGCCCATATTCATTTAATTTTCAGAGATGATTCGTCAAAAGTGGCGATCGCCCCTTACCCCTTACCGACTACCCCTTACCGATTACCCATTCATGAGTCGAAAGCTCTCACAGCGATTAAAAGAAACCATCCTTGTGGTTGACGATGAACCAGATAATCTGAGTTTACTGAATCGGATTTTGGTGAAGGAGGGATATCGAGTCAAGGTAGCCTCTAATGGCAAGGAGGCTTTAAGCTCTATCCAAGCTGGGTCAATAGATTTAGTGCTGTTGGATGTGATGATGCCCGATATGAATGGGTATGAGCTTTGTCAACATCTAAAATCTATAGAATTCATTGCCGATGTCCCCGTGTTGTTTATTAGCGCCATGGATGAAACCCTCAGTAAAGTTAAAGGGTTTGAAGTAGGGGCAGTCGATTACATTAGTAAGCCGTTTGAGCCAGTGGAAGTAGTAGTGCGGATTGAGCATCAGCTACGATTACGTAAATATCAACAGAAGTTAGAAGAACAAAATGCCCAGTTACAGTTACTACTAGATACCACCGAAGCTCTGAGTGATACCATTGATATTGAGTCTGCCTTAGAGAAGGTGCTCGCCCAAATTTGTCATACGATTCATTGGGATTTTGCAGAAGCTTGGATGCCAACTCAGGGAGGGACTCAGTTACGGTTAAGTCGGGGTGGATATAGCCATATTCCGCAATTTGAGGGGTTTCGTCATCTAAGTGAGGCGATCGCCTTTACCCCCCATGAAGGGTTACTCGGACGGGTTTTGATCTCTAAAGAGTTGGAATGGATTGAGGATATCTCGCAAACTACGCGTACGATCTCTCCCCGAATGCAGCAAGCCAAAGAGGTGGGTTTGAAGGGAGCTTTAGCTATACCCATTTGTTGGCAGAGGGAAGTGTTGGCGGTATTGATCTTTTTTTCGCGATCGCCCTATTCTCCTGAGCAGTGTTCCTTAGCTTTAGTCCAATCCGTCGCCAACCAGTTAGCTTCCTTAATGCGACGCAAACAAGCAGAGGCTGATTTACGCCACGCCAATCAACAGTTAACTCGTTTAGCTACTCTCGATGGTTTAACTCAAGTGGCCAACCGGGGACATTTCGATCAAGTATTAAGTTATGAATGGTCGCGATTGTTGCATCTGATGCAACCTCTATCCTTGATTTTGGCAGATGTGGATTATTTTAAACGCTATAACGACTGCTATGGTCATTTAGCTGGGGACGACTGTTTGCGCAAAGTCGCTCAGGTGATGGCAGAGGCAGTCAGACGCTCCAGAGATTTAGTGGCTCGATATGGGGGGGAAGAGTTTGTTATTTTATTGCCGAATACTGATAGTGTAGGCGCTCTCCAGGTTGCCGAACGCATTCATCGGGGAATCGGGGAACGACAATTGCCTCATGCCAATTCTGATATACAGGCTTATGTTACCTTGAGCTTAGGGGTTGCCTGTATGGTTCCCAGCATTACTCGATCCCCAGAAGCCTTGATTGCTAAGGCAGATGCCTCATTATATCAAGCCAAAACTCAAGGGCGCGATCGCATTGTCCTCAATGAAGGCGCTCGGTGAAATGGGTTTGAGGGCGATCGTTGAATCAGACAGAGCATTATTGGCTAAAATCTAACTAGCCAATTCAGCAAAATTCTCTTTACCGATCATGAACTCAGAATCAGTCCTATCCACCAACTCTGATGCTCTACCGCCCCAGATTAAAGAGGTGATGGAGATTCTGCAACAAGACTTACCCACCTTATTTCAGCAGGATATTAACTACAACATTTATACCCCAGATATCCTCTTTGAAGACCCCATCAGTCAATTTAAGGGTAAACTCAATTATCGGATTATATTTTGGACACTGCGCTTTCATGGTCAATTGTTTTTCACCGAGCTATTTTTTGATGTCCATCAGATGCACTTTTTGCCTCCCGAAACCCTGCGCGTAGACTGGACTGTGCGCGGTAAACTGCGCGTTCCCTGGAAGGCAGAGATTAACTTTAATGGTTATTCTACCTATACCTTCAACGACCAAGCTCTGATCGATCGTCATGTCGATACTTGGGATCGTTCACCTCTAAAGATTTTAAAGCAATTTCTCCCGCGATCGCCCTCTACTCAAGTAAAATAGCCGAACAACAACCTTACCCATTACCCATTACCCATCAAGGGTGAGGAGGAAATCCTGGTGACACTCGGTCAATTACTTGGCTTTTTCAGTTTAGTTACATCCCTGTATATTCTCTGGATAATACGGGGGATTTTACTACTTGTTTTCACTGCGATTGTACTGGCGACTGCCCTCAACCGTGGAGTGCGTCTGGTGCAAAAATTCGGCCTCAATCGAGGATTCTCGGTTTTAGTCACCATCAGTGTTACCTTTCTCTGTTTTTTGTTCTTCTATTGGATTATTGTTCCTCCCTTCATTGAACAATTTCAAATTCTGATTAATCTGATCCCGACTGGACTCGAACAACTGCGAATTCTGCTCTACCAATGGAGAGCAAATACTCCCTCTTGGTTACCAGAACCTCCTGATTTATCCAGTGGATTTCAACAAATTCAACCCTTCCTGACCCAAGTCTTTGGCAACTTCTACTCCTTCTTTTCTAACTCGATCATTGCTGTGGGTCAATTGCTGTTGGTGATTGTCTTAACCTTAATGTTTTTAGGCGATCCTCTTTCCTATCGTCAAGCTTTAGTTCGTCTTTTTCCCTCCTTTTACCGGCGGCGAGCTGATAGCATTTTAGCCGAATGTGAAATCGCTTTAGATAATTGGTTTGGGGGCATTATTATCAACTCCCTGTTCATTGGTACACTCAGTTTTATCGGATTATCCATCATTGGAGTACGCTTAGTTTTAGCTCATGCATTATTGGCGGGATTACTCAATTTTATCCCCAATATTGGGCCAACTTTAAGTGTTGTTTTACCGATGACTGTTTCCCTCTTAGATACTGGTGGATTCCTCAAAGCTGGGGCAGTTTTGATTTTATATGTCGTTGTTCAACAAGTGGAAAGCTATTGGTTAACGCCCACGGTGATGGCCAAACAAGTCTCCCTGTTGCCGGCAGCAACGCTCCTGGCTCAACTTATTTGTTTACAGCTTTTTGGTATTATTGGTCTGTTCTTAGCCCTTCCTTTAGCAGTCATTGCTCAGGTCTGGATTAAACGACTTCTGATCGAAGATATTCTTGACCAATGGGTATTAGAAAATCCCGATTCACCTTTAGCTGCCGTTCTCCAAGGATCGGGAGATAATTCGGGAGATAATAGAGATGAAAGTGTTCAAGAGAGTTTACCTGAGCCTGAAGTGTCAGAACTCTCTTGCCAAGAAAAGGAAGATCGAGACCAATTAGAATAAGTTAAACAAATTAAATCGATAGCCAACTCCTAATACAATCCCGACTTCAGTTTTACTATCAACAAACCCCGCATTCACCCGCACTGTTCCCATGAAATCTCTGGATAAAGGAATATCAACACCCCCAACCACTAACCCATGAAACCGCAATTCGTCTTGAGTGGTCACTAAAGTTCCTCCACCTAAAAACGGCATAGCAACGACTTCTTGAGTCTGGGGATTTTTGATGGGAATTTCACCAGTTAGAGCAAACATACTTGCTGTTTGCTTGCCAAAAGAGGTAGCATTATGCAAAGTTAGATATTCGCTCAACGCTCCTTTACTCATTAAAGAAAATCCACCACTGCCTAGAGCCGTTTCTCCATCGCTTAAGCCAATAGTTCCGCCAATGCCGAAATAACTACCTACGGCTGGTCTTGGATCGGATATACTGGTTTGCTGTGCGGTGGTTGGATCGGGTTCGACTGACTCATTATTGGGTAGAGGATATGTGGGTAAAGGGGGAGGAGGTTCTGGTAAAACAGGATTTTCTAAAGGAACAGGTTCAAGTTGTTTTTCTGCCCTGACTGGCTGGTATTCTAGAGTACTTCCTGTTGTTTGCTCTAGGGTATAATTTGGGTCTTCTGCGGGTCCAGCATCCGTAACGCTGACATAGTTGCCATACATTACCCCATTGCTTTGAGCTTGAGCAAATTGTACGGGGTAAATTGCCCCAACGATCGCCCCCCAGAAGGCCAGTAATCCGATCGCTTTACACCCTGTATGGTTCATCGTTTCTCCTTTGGGTTGATGGTCGTAATTATTAGTTATTATATTTTCCAACATGAGGCGCTGTAAATTCTAATTATTATAACCCAAAAGTAGAGGTGATTGTTATAATGGAAGGCCCGTTCCTATGTAATTGATAGCCATCTGTGAAAACCTATCCCATTGTAGAAAAATTTCATTCGATCCAAGGAGAAGGCTATTGGGTGGGACGAAATGCTTTTTTTATTCGCCTCGGAGGCTGTGATGTGGGCTGTTGGTTCTGCGATACGAAAGAATCTTGGCCTGTGGACAAACATCCCCAATATTCCATTGAGCAATTGGCTGAAGCTGTTTTAGCAGTCAATCCGAGTATGATTGTAATTACTGGAGGAGAGCCGTTAATGCATAATTTGGATGAATTAACCCAGGGCTTAAGGTCTTTGTGCCATCTCCCTTTACACTTAGAAACCTCTGGCGCTTATCCCTTTTCGGGGACATTTGATTGGGTGACGTTTTCCCCGAAACAGTCTAAATCTCCCGATCGCAGTATGGGCACTTATGCAGATGAGTTAAAAGTGGTGATTACTGGGCCAGAAGATCTAGACTGGGCCAAGGAACAAGCTCAGTTCGTGAAGCCTAACACAGTCAAATTTTTACAACCCGAATGGAATAGCCCAAAAACCATTGATTTAGCAATGCAGTTTGTTTTACATCACCCAGACTGGCGCATAAGTTTACAAACCCATAAGTTTTTGGGTTGTCCTTAATAATTGACTGAATGATGAACATTCCATTTCAGCCCGATCGCACTGAAATCGATTGCTGGAAGCACAAAATAGATGTTGCTAATGAGCATAATGTCTTTTGCCACTGCCATCAGTGTGGCTATGAATGGGTGATTTTTGCGGAAAATCAGGCTTGTCCAGATGGTAATGATAGATATTTTATTCACTTCAACTGCCCGGTGGCGATCCCAACTGAGCTGCGATCGCCATCTCATCTTTTAGCTATGATACAGCGCTTCGCGCTGTTATGAGGTACAGTAACAACAATGAACCAACCCTATTCTTAAATGTTTCGGATTAATTAAGTCAAGGGCTACAGCCAGAAG
>NZ_CEZBFX010000182.1:0-5944 GCF_982964205.1 Roseofilum sp.
TACATATTATCAAGCGATCGGCGAACTTGAAGGAGTAAACGATTGTAAATTACTTGTGGCTACTATTTGGTTACAACGATCCATCGATAGTCAATTTTATTTTGTCACTCTAAAACCTTATCGAGCATAAACCCATGAGTCTAGAACTTTATCAAGAAATTGCCTTAATCCAAGACCTTCCAGAATACGGAATGTATCAAGGAGATATCGCCACCCTCATCGATTTTATTCCCCACCCCGACGGCGGCGAAACCGGTTGCACTCTGGAAGTTTTCAATGCAGTTGGTGAATCGATCAAAGTGGTCACAGTTCCCATCTCTGCTGTAAAAACCTTAACCAAGAACGATATTTTAACCACTCGTTCACTGCTCACAGCCTCATGATTCAGTATAGCGATCGCCTACTGATTTATCATATTAATCTTTTTAATCTTTGGGGTAAAATCATGCCTATAGTCAGCTTAAATCATAAAAAGAATTATTCTGATTTATGAAGTTTTACTACCCGTCGAGGTGTATGGCAGTGTTGAATATATCTAAAATCGACTATCGATCTGCACCAAATTGATGAAAGTAAAGATTTGGGATGGGTGAGCATCCCTTGTCCATTCTCGCCAATCCTACGCTAATCTTATTTAAATAACCTAAATCCGTCTAAACACTCAATCCTATGGTTCACGTTAAGGGCGTGCAACTGACCAACTTCAAATCCTTTGGGGGAACAACGACTGTGCCGTTGTTACCTGGGTTTACAGTGATTTCGGGGCCGAATGGGTCGGGAAAGTCTAATATCTTAGATGCGCTGCTGTTTTGTTTGGGCTTATCCAGCTCTAAGGGGATGCGAGCGGAACGGCTGCCAGATCTGGTAAACCATGCGAAGGGAGAGAAACGGAAAGCGACGGTGGAAGCGAGTGTGACGGTGACGTTGGATGTCTCGGATGTGGAGCGCAGTATCTGGGAGGAGGAAGAAGATCCAGAGGGGGAGATAGAATTAGACCCGGAATGGAAGATTACGCGCCGCCTGCGGGTTACGCCAGCCGGAACTTATACGTCAACCTATTATATGAATGGGGAGGCTTGCACCTTAACTCAGTTACATGAGCATCTGAACCGGCTGAGAATCTATCCGGAAGGCTATAATGTGGTGCTTCAAGGGGATGTGACGAGTATTATCTCCATGAATGGGAAGGCGAGACGGGAAATTATTGATGAGTTGGCGGGGGTGGCTCAGTTTGACCGTAAGATTGATTTGGCGAAGGAGAAGTTAGCGGAAGTTAAGGAGAAGGAGGAGAATTCTCGGATTATAGAACAGGAGTTAATTTCTCAGCGCGATCGCCTTGCCAAAGACCGAGCGAAAGCGGAAAAGTATCAAACCCTACGCACAGAACTGTTGCAGAAACAGGAGTGGGAAGTGGTATTGCGCTGGCGCTCTTTACGAGCGGAGGAAGGAAAACTGAGGGAAGCGATTGAAGCGGGCGATCGCACTCAAGGAGAATTTCAGGATAACTTAGAAGCGCTGAATACTCAAATTTCCCAGGTGAGTGAAGAACTCGATGGATTGAATGCGCGGGTGAAGTCTTTGGGGGAAGAACAGTTATTAGCGCTCCAGTCTACGTTAGCGACGCAACAAGCCCAACTGAGTCAACTGGAAACTCGGCAACAGGAACTCGAAAGCACGGAACAACAGTTAAAACATCAACGAGAAAAAACGGAACATGACATTCATCAAGACCGGCAAACTCTGGAAAGTCTGCAACATCAATATAATTTAGAAACTCAGGCTTTGTCGGGATTGCAAGATAGTCGGGATGAAGCTCAGGCTAGTTTAACCCAAACGCGGGAACAGGCCCAGGCGATCGCCTCTGCATCTCAAGAATGGGTAGATCGACAAACGGCTTTGAATCACAATATCGAAGAGATTCTCAAAACCCTAGAACCCCAACGCACCGAACAAGCGCAACTAACCGAGCGCCAAAGCCAGTTAACCCGTACCCTAGAAGAGCAGAATACTCGCATTGCCACCCTAGAACCGAATATTGCCAGCCAACATGAAAGGGCAACCGGGTTAGAAGTGGAAGTGATTGAGTTATCCCAGCGCATTCAGGTGGTGGCTCAAACCCTTTCAACGGCAGAATATGACCAGCAAACCCAGCAGCAAACCCAGAAAAGATTGCTGAATGAACAACGGGACAAACAACGACAACTCGATAAACTAGAGGCGCAAGTACAAGCCCAGCAAGAAGCGGCGGGAACTTACGCCAGTAAACTGATTATGCAAACCCAGATCCCTGGCGTTCATGGGTTAGTCGCTAGTTTAGGTCAAGTGGATTCTCGCTATCAGTTGGCTTTGGAAATTGCGGCGGGGTCGCGGTTGGGAAATATGGTTGTAGAAGATGATAACGTAGCTGCCCAGGCGATCGCTCTGCTGAAACAAAAACGAGCTGGACGCGCGACTTTCTTACCCTTGAATAAGATTCGCCCCGGTCGCCGTCCAGATAAGGGTTTCAGCGCTGAAGGCTTTATCGACTACGCGGTCAATCTGATTCAATGCGATCCTCGTTATGACACGATCTTTGCCTATGTTTTTGGCAGTACTGCCGTATTTGCCACCCTCAACGCCGCTCAATCCCATATTGGCAATCTGCGCATGGTTACCCTAGAGGGGGAACTGCTCGAAGCCTCTGGAGCGATGACTGGGGGCAGTCAGTCCCAGAGATCGAGCCTGCGTTTGGGTATGGGTGCAGCTAGTTCTGAATCAGCCCAGCAGAGGGCGCTAGCAGACCGGATAAATGAGATTGAAGGACTTTTGGCTCAAATTGAAGTTGAACAGGGACGTTTGTCAGACGCGACAAAAGAAGCCTCTGCGGAGTTGATGGAGGTTAGGGGGCAGCACCGGGAAAAACAACTGCAACTGGAGCAATGCCGAAAACAGATCCAAAGCGATCGGCAACAATGCGATCGCGCTCGGGAGCTTTTAAGTCAAACGGAACAGGACTTGAATCAAACTCGCACCCGTTTAGAGTACTTGAATCGGGAACTGCCTCAACAACAGAGCCAACTGGATGAGTATCGGCAGTCTTTGGCTCAGTTGGAAGAAAATCAAGCACCGAAGGAGTGGCAGGCGATTCAAGAGCAACTGCGGGAAAAGGAAAGTGTGTTAGATCGGCGAGAACTGGCTCTGAGAGGATGCGAACAACAGTTACAGGAATTGGATAAAAAACGCGATCGCACCAATGAGAAAATTCGCCAAGGTTTAGAGCGGGTGAACGAACTCAAGCAGAATGAGTCTACCACTATGAGCCAAAATACCCGCATTCGTCGCCAACAGGCGGATATTAAGGGGCAGATGGCGCAAACAACGGGGCAATTGGCGATCCTGGAAGAAACCCTAGGGGCGGAAAAACAACAACGGGATGCGGTGGAAGAGAATTTGCGCCAATTGCATCTCAACCGTCAACAATTGCAATGGCAACAACAGAAACTGGCGGAAAACCAAAATACCCGTCGCCAAAATCTGATTGCGCTGCAAAACCAGATTCAAGAGGTGAAAGCCGAGTTGCCCGTTCCCTTGCCCGAAGTTCCGGAAAAACTGAAGATGAAGGAACTCGAACAAACTTTGCGCCAACTGCAAAAACAACTGCAAGCCTTGGAACCGGTGAATATGTTGGCGATCGAAGAATACGAACATACCACCGAACGCCTGGAAGCTCTCAGCGAAAAACTGGCGATTCTAGAAAAAGAGCGTACAGAACTCTTACTCAGGGTAGAAAATTTTACGACTCTGCGCTTTCGGGCGTTTATGGAATCCTTTGATGCCGTGAATGAAAACTTCCAACAGATCTTTGCCGAACTTTCGGAAGGGGATGGACATCTGCAACTGGATAATCCTGAAGATCCCTTTAGTGGCGGACTGAATTTAATTGCCCATCCCAAAGGTAAACCCGTGCAACGTCTGGCATCGATGTCTGGAGGAGAAAAATCCTTAACGGCTCTGAGCTTTATTTTCGCCCTCCAGCGCTATCGTCCTTCCCCGTTCTATGCTTTTGATGAAGTAGATATGTTCCTCGATGGCGCGAATGTGGAACGGCTCTCGAAGATGATTAAAAAACAAAGTTTGGGCAGTGCCCAATTTATCGTCGTCAGTCTCCGTCGTCCCATGATTGAAGCCTCGGAGCGCGCGATCGGCGTGACTCAAGCTAGAGGTGGATTTACTCAGGTATTGGGGATTACGAATACCAGTGAGGTGGCTTCTTAGGTTACTCTGCTATAGGTTTACTGCTTGTATTCACGCTTACCGATAGTGTCCACCAAGCTATATGGGTAAATTGAGCGCATTCAAACCAGGTTACAGTGAAAACTAAATAGGCGATCGCTACTGCCAACATTTTTCGGTTTGGCGATCGGACAAGCAGGAAAATACCATATCCCCACAATGCCGTATAAGATAGCATTCCCAAAATTCCCACTGATAAAATTGTATCCAAAATTAGATTATGAGCTTTATAGGTAATCAAAGGTACAGTATGCAAGTTGCCATTTTCCCTCACTACATCGTAACTTAAATGACCCAAACGGACGACATGGGGAGTATTTTTTAGCGATCGGATATAGGGATAAGCAATGCCGAAACCATTGAAACCCCAGCCAAATAAAGGGCGTTTGCTGATGCCACGAGTGGCTAACTCCCACAGGTATATTCGGTCTGAAGTCATTTGTTTAATCCCAGACAAACCTGAAATTTGTCTGGTGGTAGTCATGACCCCAATCATTAGTATAAAAACTAAAATAATGGGGATTACTCGTCGATAGTATTTCCTTCCTGACAAGTATAAAATCCCGACGATGAAAGCAACAAGAGCCATCCGAGTATTGGCTAAAAGAAGAGCGATTATAATGGGAATAATTATCGTCACTGTTGTTGGCAACGACACCCATCTGAGCTGTCTGCAAGCAAGAGTCATCACGCCAATGGCTGCCAGCACAAATGCAGCATGACCGCGATGGGAGTAGAAACCGATGGGTTGATGATTCTGAAAAATAGTGCTCACTAGGATATTATCTCGCAGTAATTGTCCGGTGGTTGCCGTGTAGTCAATGCGCCAGTCGATCAGTTGGGGAAACGTACTCAAAGCCAGAATAATGCCACCGATGAGAAAACCGTAGAGTTGAGCGGGCAATAGTTGTGGATATCGTCTTAAAACCAGGGTATTACTGAGAGTGAAAGCTGCGACAAGCAACCAGTAGAGCCAACCATCTCCCATCTGATCTTGACCGAATAGAGAGCGAATCGGAAACGGACTCAGGAGAGTAGAAATGAATCCAATCAACAGAAATATTTCCCAGAGAAGTTTACAGGTAAACCAACTCTTGGGAATGTGTAGAGTGTCCCAATTTTTCCACAGTAAGTAGAGATTGCAGATGACAATCAGAGCCAGTACCGCACATTTGGGTTGAGTCCAGATTTCTCCCCGACTGCTTCCCCAAGGATTAATGATAATGATACTGAGCGTAAATAATAGGGTGTAAATTATTTTTGTTAATTGAATCACGGTAAGTATAGTCATTTCAAATAACAATGAAGTAGGGTGGGCAATGCCCACCTTACGGATTGACTCACATCTGAATTTAATATCAAATCCGCTTAAAGAGTTGTCATTGCGACCGGAGGGAAGCAATCGCCAAGATTGGGAGACAATCGAGATTACTTCATTCTACTGGCGCGACCTTCGCAATGACATACTGTAACTAATTATTCGGATTTGAGATAACTTCTGACTTCAACTCTAACTACTTCCGATTCCTCAAACCCATAAATTTCCAGACTCCAAAAGCACCCAAACCGATTAAACCCCAAACCGAATTGGATTCTGGGACTTTCTGCTTTTTCGTTTCTTCTTCAGTCACTATCGGACGCATCTTAAAACTGCCCACATTTTTATCAAATG
>NZ_CEZBFX010000183.1:0-5940 GCF_982964205.1 Roseofilum sp.
TTCGCAATGACTTATCTCAATGAGACTGTACTCCGTTACAGCGCAAAGCGCTGTAACCCAAACCATCTAAATCAAAAATAGCATTTTTGATCTCTTCCCAGGTTGGATGTTTAATAAAAGTTGAATGATTTTCGTGTCGCCCAGACAAATCAGTGACATACATTAATTTACCCCCATCAATATAATAGATAAACTATTCCCTACTCTATGACATCAGAGTCGATTGAGAATTTCAGGTAATAAACTTCTGGGAACTTGTGCTAGGGCGCGGTTTTGGGCATCAATGCCTCCCTCATTGTAGAGCGATCGCACGGCTTGCAGTAAATAATTGAGTGCCGTATACGCCATTTGTGGATTATTCTGCCATCTTGTCCACGCTTCGATATGATACTTGAGAGATAATTCGAGGGGTTCAAGGATATCCGATTTATCCTTAGAACCAACTTGATAGGCACTCATCGCCAATTGATATAAAGCCACACCCAGATTATTATAGGTAGCAATGGGATCGAAAGTGAGGTTAAGGGAACCTTCAGATTTAGTATTTTCGAGAGCTTCAATCACCTTTTGATAGGCTCCAATACACTCTCTTAAATGCTCCCGTCTCTGTTCAATGGGTGCATTGGGTTGATTGGCGAAGTGCCAATAGGTTGTTCCCAAATTATTTTGTGTTGCTGTATAGCCACTGGGATTGGTTTCAAGGGTACGATATTGAAGGGCAAGTTGATACGACCAAATCGCTAATTGTAAATAGTCTTTAGAATTGTGATATCGGGATAAATTCCAATACGCAGTCCCTAAGTTATTTTGAATCATCCCATAACTAAGGGCATCGCGATCGGGATGATAATATTTTAGGGCTTCTTGATAAGCCGCGATCGCCTGTTTCAAATTTTTAGCCGCCTCTTGATGTTGCGCCAAATTCCAATAAGCAGTTCCCAGATTATTTTGAGTCGAAGCGTAGTGCTGTGAGTCTTGATCCGACACTCGATCGTAAGATTGATCCACCGGTTTTCCTTGATGGGATAAGGCAGACTGATACGCGGCGATCGCCTTTTGTAACCCTTCTACCGGGTTCTCATGGCGCGATAATTCCCCGTAGGCAATACCCAGATTATTCTGCAACCGAGTATAACCTTGAGGTTGGGATTCAATCTGAGGATGGGATAGTGCTTGTTCATAGGTTTGAATCGCTTGTTTGAGTGCAGCTAACCCCTCTTCCCGGTTCGTCACTTTCCGAGATAAAATCCAGTAGAGATTGCCTAAATCATTGAGTAAGTCTAAACGGGCGATCTCATCCTCCTCTAGCTCTTCTAGAGTCTTCCGTTGCGCGGCGATCGCCTCTTGCACCTCTTCTAGAGTATCCGTTTTGACTACTACAGGACGTGGTGTTTCCCCTCCTCCTGTGCCCAATTTCTGCTCTTCTTCCTCTTGCGGAGGCAGTTCCGCTAACTCTTTTACTTGCTCCTTTAACCCCGCTACCCCTCGGGAATTGGTTGGCAACGGTTCAGCCACAAACTCAAATAACCCCGTATGACAATGCCAAAATCGAGGAACCGACTGTTGAATCGAAAATAACCACGGACGAGGTATCCAGATTAACAGATTCCAATCCCAGGCTAAATCCAGATACCGTTGAGCAATATATTCCAAATTTTGCAAAAAAGACCATTGTTGGGTAGGAGACTTTTGCATCAGACGCTGTACCCCAAAAAATTGGAACCCAGGGGAAAACTCGCGGGGAACATGGGGAGAGAGATCTAAAGGCGAAACCTTCATCCAATCATCTTTGCGTCGTCGAGGAGGAGAGTTAGGACTGAAAGGGAGAGATTTCTGGATTTCTTGATGATTAGCGACATTGTACCAGCGATCGATTTGGTGAACCAAATTCGGATCGTCCGCTTCTAATTCCAGGGTTATCCATCGCGGAATCTCCGAATCTAGCGGAGTTTCATTACATCGACTCTCCATATCCAGTTGATTCACCAAATACTGGCAAAAATTCGGATCGTCACAAACTGCTAAAAACAGTTGACGGCGCAGGTTTAAGCTAAGTGCTTCTTTTAAGTCGCGGTAGGTTTGCCAATTCTTATCTTGCAGCATCATAGGAATTAGGGAATAGGGAATAGAGAATAGGGAATAGGAAATAGAATGCTATATACTTCTATCCTCCAAGGAATGAACCCCAATTCAGGATTTCTTCCCCATTCCCCCATTGCTACTGCTGTTCTGCCTCTACATTAAAGGAAGGAAACGGTGCCGGTGTGCCTTGATAAATCGGTAAAACGCCATTCCATTTCTCAATCATTTTCTCTTGCAGTTCAATTTGCCGCAGTTCTAACGTCATTGAAGTAATGCTAGAAGCTTGAATTTTCGCCACTTCTGCATCTCCTCGCGCTTCGATCTCTTTTTGCTTGGCTTCAGCTTCAGCAACCTCTAACTGCGCTTGAGCGGCGATGAATTTACTCCTAAAGTGTGGATTTTTTATCTAGTAATTCCAAGACTGAAAAAGATTCATAAGGAAAGGCGGCTTTGAGTTCCCGTTGGCGACGTTTTGCGTCAGCAATTTCGCTTTGAATTTGGAGAATAGAAAGGGCAGGGATAAAAACTAAACTCGAACAGTATCCGAATACGCCTAACCAAACTTTAGCCGTATTTGGAGCGCTGACTAAGTTAGCAGAAGTTCCTAATAGCCAAAAACAGAATAGAATTTCAATGCTACCTAAAATAATCCATTTCTTGATGGTGTTCATGTCATAGGGAATAGGAAATAGGGAATGGGTTCAAAACCCATCGGTTAGGTTCTATTCTGGCAAGTTAGACTTACACACCCGGTGATTGTGTAGGAAGATTCACAGGCACTATGGTAAAATTGGAGGGCGGTTTATGAAGCGATCCAATGATTTCACCACAGCTAGAAAACCACTGGAATGAATTTGTATCAGGGCTGGAGGACATAGAGTGGACGACGCAACCAAATCAAGTGGCGAAGTTATCCCAAGATTACTTTCATTTTAGCCCCATTTTACAGCCTTTGTTAGGAGAAAAACGAGCAGATGTAGTCGTCCTTCCCCTCACTGAAGCACAAGTTTTAAGAGTGGTTAAGGTTTGTGTGAAGTATAAAATTCCGATTACTGTTCGCGGTGCGGGAACAGGAAATTATGGTCAATGTGTGCCTCTAGAAGGAGGAGTCGTTTTAGATTTAACTCGAATGAATCAGATTCTGGAGATTAAACCAGGATGGGTGAGAGCGGAACCCGGAGCAAAGTTAGCGCAAATTAATAAGTTAGCTGCTGAAATAGGTTGGGAGTTGCGTTTACTTCCTTCAACCTATCGCACGGCAACCCTAGGGGGGTTTATTGCCGGAGGCAGTGGAGGAATTGGATCTATTTTATACGGATGGTTGGGCGATCGCGGCAATGTCCTAGCTGCCAAAGTGGTTACCCTTGAAGATGAACCGCAAGTGCTGGAATTGCGTGGGGATGACGTGCAACAAGTCAATCATGCCTATGGAACCAATGGCATTATCATTGAGTTAGAAATGCCCTTAGCACCGAGTTATCCGTGGGCTGAAGGTATCGTTGTTTTCTCTGATTTTATGGAAGCAGCACGGTTTAGCCAACAATTAGGAGAAGCAGATGGTTTAATTGCTAAGTTAATTAGTCTTCATGCTTGGCCCATTCCTTCCTATTTTACTGCCCTAAAATCTTATTTACCCGATCGCAAGCACGCAGTTCTAATCATTTTTGATTACTCTAGTTTAGTGGGTGTACAAGCATTAGCGCAAGAGTTTCAAGGAGAAATCACTTATATTTCTTCAACAGCAGAAAAATCCCTGAACTTGGGTGAGTTTACCTGGAATCATACTACCCTTCATGCTCGCACGGCTAACCCAAATTTAACTTATTTGCAAAGCCGCTTTCCCTCCGATCCGAAATTGGAATTAGTGCAACAGTTTTATGAGCATTATGGCGAAGAAGTGATAATGCATTTAGAAATTGTCCGTTTCCAAGGACAAGTTGCTCCCTGCGGCTTAGAGGTTGTGAAGTTTACAAGCGAGGAACGGTTGCAGGAAATTATGGACGATCGCGAAAATCATGGGGTTTCCATCTTTAATCCCCATACCTACGTTTTAGAAGATGGAGGCAGTCGGACGATTAATCCACTTCAAGTCAATTTTAAGAAGAAAGTCGATCCTTATGGTTTATTGAATCCCGGCAAAATGCGTGGCTGGTTGGATCAAATGAATTATAGTGCTTCGCGCTAGGCACACTAGCAATAGGCAATAGCTGGTATGGCTTAGGGTCTAAGGCTTCACCCTGTACTTCATATCAGCATAGCTCACTCGCTAGATTGAGTCTGTTGTTCACTCCCCCTATCTCCCCATATCCCTCTCTCCTCATCACAAGGCAAAGCCCTCTAAAGGGTAAGATTTTCTATAGGGGCCATTTGAAATGTATGGTGACTTCATGAAAGCTTTAAACGCCGCTTCAAAGGCTATAACCTTGACCAAATAAGGCTTTTAGATAATTTTAAGCCCATAGGAGTTGCAATAGTCTTTATATTACCTTCATGAAACCCGGCTAACACCTCGGTGGAAGTTCTGTCATTTTTTCCATAACTGACTCTTTTTGTTCTTTATTCTTAGAAAATCTTAGGAAATAGACTCAACAGAATTGAGTGTAAGCCCTGATGTGCTAACGGTTTTGAGGGGTTATATTAATCATAAGCTAGAAAAAAAACAACTAGCTACCACCATTTTCAGAGCATTCAAGGAGCAATCAAAATGAGTAATATTAGTATAAAAACTTTATTTACAGCTACTGCAGTGACCCTCTCAACAGCTTTTATCGCGACTCAACCGGTACAAGCCTTCGGTTTCACCCCGTCAAGCGGTTTCACCACGTTAACCAGTGACTGGAATATAGTGCAGGACTCCTTTGAGGATGGAACGGGTGGTGGTATTGTTGGCACGAACAGCAATTTTGAAATGTTTGGTATGGCGGCCAAAGTTGAAAACGGCCAAGCCTATTTTGCGTTCAATGGCAACCTGGGACTCGAAAAGAGTGGTGGTATTGGACAAGGGGACTTATTCTTTAACTTCACAGGTAAGAGCTTCAAAGATGCGAGTGCTGCTGAGAAGTTGTTGGGCGTTCATTTTGCCTCGAATGACGCTGGCAATGGCTCTCTAGCCTATGGTCTCTATGAAAATGTGAGCGCTAAAAGCGTAACGAAATGGAACAGTGGTCACAGCGGATTTCAAAGCTATCGGAATTCTGTCGCCAACAAGGGTGGAAGCGTAGATTTTGGAGATTTAACGACTGCGGAAGCTCAGGAATATCTGACGGCTTTTGATGGTGGACATGAAGATGGTAACCACAGCATTCAAAATGTGATTAAAACTGGAGATAAAGTTGCTAATGACGGCTTTGCCTTCTTGAGCGACGCTGAACTTGCTGGTCTTGACTTTGGCTCGAATCACGTAGCAAAAGCACAGACATTTGGATTTAAGTTCGATGCCAGCAAGTTACCGACCGGAAAAGCTTTACTGACTTTAATGCACGAGTGTATCAACGATGGTATGGCGATGGCAGTTGAGTTTGAAGAGGAGCCTACTGTTGGTGTTCCCGAACCGACTAGCATCCTCACTTTAGGTCTGATGGGTTTGGGATTAGCGGGTGGTCAACTGCGCAAGAAAAATTCATAGATGATATGACATCGGGTTAAGCATCAGTCGCTGCAACCGTTACAGAAGCAATCTTGACCAGCGTTAAGATTGCTTTTTTATCAGAAAAATGTGTTGAAAACCCCGTCCTTTTAGGACGGCTTTTCTTGCTTTCTAATCTATCGGATTCTCCTATTTTACAATATTTGTGATATAATGTAAGAAAGAGTGGGTTACGGCCAAACTTCTTCTCTGCTAACTCTGTGGAAAAAAGA
>NZ_CEZBFX010000184.1:0-5918 GCF_982964205.1 Roseofilum sp.
AGGGGGAGAAGACGATCCTCTCAAATTGTAACTGAATGAGGGATAGAAGAATGCTCTCCTACGGATTAAAATAAACGGAAAACAAATGCTTAAACCTCATGCCTGAAACCCAATCGGAAGCCAAAAATGTATTCGGTGAACCGTTACAACCCTGTTGTACTGACCCCATGACGGGATATTATCGCACCGGATATTGCGAAACCGGGCCCGGAGATTTCGGTCTGCATGTGGTTTGTGCCCAAGTAACCGATGAATTTTTAGCCTATACTCGCGAACAGGGAAACGACTTAAGTACCCCCGTACCAGTGTATCAATTTCCCGGACTCAAAAGTGGCGATCGCTGGTGTTTATGTGCCTCCCGTTGGAAAGAAGCCCTCGAAGCTGGCGTTGCCCCTCCTGTTGTTCTATCTGCTACCCATCTCAATACCTTAGCCGCGATTCCCTTAGAACTGCTGAAAGACCATGCGATCGACCCAGAAGAGTAACCCTGAATGTAAGGTAGAATTATGGAGAAACTTCACGTTTGGGTCTCTCGTAGATTGTGGCTTTTGACAACACCTGTAAATTCCTGGCAACCCAAAACCCAATCAGTTTTGTCCGTTTGCTGCTTCCCCAAGTCAATACCAGTAATGTGCAAGTGATTAAAACTGAACTCTCTACTGAACCGGTTCGTGCTGACTCCTTAATCTTACTCAAAGCAGCCGATACGATCCTCCATCTGGAATTTGAGCGCATTCCTAAAGCTGACCCACCCTTAGCAGAGCGGATGATCGACTATTGGTTAAGGCTTTATCGCAAATATCACTGTACCATTGAACAAGTCGTCATTTTCCTCAAACAAACCACCTCACCTGAAGTTTATGTCGATCGCTTCCAAGTCCAAAATACCCTTCACAAATATCGTGTCCTCCGTCTGTGGGAACAAGATCCTACTCCCTTCCTCAGTGATGCTGCTCTTCTCCCTTTAGCCCCTCTGACTCGTAGCAATGCGCCGCGAGATCTGCTACAACAGGTAGCAGAGGCCACGCGCAAAATTCCTGACCCCAATCAACGCAAAGAAATCATCGCCTGTACTGCTATTATGTCTGGACTCATTCACAACCCGGAAATTATTCAAGACCTCTTCCGCGAAGATTTGCTAGAAGACTCTTCTTTCTATCAATTTATCCTGCAAAAAGGAATGAAGGAAGGGGTTAAACAAGGTCGCCAAGAAGGTCGCCAGGAAGCGGTCTTAATGATGTTACGCCAGAAAATTGGCACGATCGCAGCAGAGACGGAAGAAAAAATTTATGATCTTTCATTTACCCAACTCCAAGGGTTAATGGAAGCGATGCCTAACTTCCAACAACAGCAGGACTTAACTGAATGGCTCGCTAGTCTACCCCAATGACCGTTGATGAAGCTTAACTTGGGTGGAAACCATTTTGGACTATGAAGCGTTGACTCAAGTCCAAGAAATTGTCTTTCGGCAATCTTGGGAAGGTAAATCTTACAGTAAAATTGCCCAGGATACGGGCTACGATCCCGATTATATCAAGGATGTGGGCGCTAAACTGTGGAAGCGACTCTCTCAAGAGTTAGGGGAGCGGGTTAAAAAAGATAATTTGAAGGCGGTTATTCGTCGCTATCTGAACCATCATAAAGTGAATATTCAGCGCAATTTGGTGATTGAGGTTAACTTGAGTGGTGCGGATCTCAGTGGAGCGAATTTAGCTGGCTCTCGTTTGGTCGCTAATTTAATTGAACCTGCGGTTACAGATTCTTCCTCGGATATTCATTCCTTGACCTATTCACAAGATGCCGTTATTCGCTGGCAAAATCTAACCTGTCATTGCTCCATTGTCGCCACACTTGCAGAAATTCTTGAAGCTCGCAACATTAATTTTCTGGTCAGTCCCCAATTCCGTCTGACGATAGGCAATAGTCGGAAAAGTTATATTTTTGATCTCCTGGTGCAGCATCACGATAAATCTGGCTTACTCATTGTGCAGTCAAAAGAGTTAGCCATTCCAGAATTAAGTGATTTGGAATGCCTTCCGGGTATCGATCTGATCCGCATTTATGACCAGCCACAGTGTGCGAGTGAACCCGTCGCTGTAATTGACCAATTTTTAGAGGAATTCTAAACCGGCTCAGATCATTGAGGAGAGAAACATCACTCTTCTGGGTTATCTGGCTCTTGTGCTGATGTAGCCATTTCATCCACTACGGTTTGGAAAGAGGGCAAAGATTCGGCTGTTACAGCTTGAGTCAACAGTTCTGCCAGCACTTCCAAGTTGGCTCTCGCCCTCACTTGCTCTTTTAACTCGGCTGGAACCTCCACAAAACGGACTGCCAAGATACGAAGGATAGCTTCTTGTTGCCCCTCAGCGCGTCCTTCTTCGCGTCCTTCTTCGCGTCCTTTCTCAATTCCAAAGCGTTCAACACTGGTAATGTAAGGCATGACTTTCTCCTTCTCTAAGGTTTCCATTTCTGCCCATAACCGCCGCTCTTCTGGTTCTGGAAGTTCCATCAGCCAGTCGATGAGCCGAAATAGCTCTACTATATCCTGGCGGGATAATCCTCGTTCATAGAGGCTTTTGACTAACCTAAGTTTGTTTGGATAGCCATTTTCTGGGTTTTCACCCATGGCTTGAGCGGCTCTATGAGCTTGAACTATGGCCGCAAAGGGGTTTGGGTCACTCTCTAGTTCACTGATATTGTAGTCTAGAAGCTTGACTATGGGAAAGTTTAAGCTCGACTTGCATCCCCACAGTTTTCGTTTGTAGCGATGGGGTCTCCAGGAGGAGCGCTCGTCGGCTAAGACAGCTAAACTGACGACTTGGCGACGATAGGTGTCGAAGAGCCTAGAGTTGTAAATATACATGCGCTCGGCAAATTCTGATTGGGGCTGAGATTGGACTTCGATGTGGAGTAAAACCCAGGTTTCTTGTCCATTATGTTGCCAAACTTGAACGAGTTTATCCGCTTCTCGTCGCCCAGTTTCGGTTTCCCGCTTGATTTTCTGGAGTTCGGTGTCGAGGAATTGAAATCCTCGACTCCAGTCGATGTCTGTGGCAATGTTGGGGAAGAAGAAGCGCATAAATTCGGGAAAGTAGAGGGAGATGGCTTCTTTCCAAGGAGAGTCATAATCGGTCATTGCTATACTGATCCAATCTATTTACTGATCCAGAAGCTTAACCCATGACTTGGGACGTTTTCCCTACTGCTCAGAAACCAAACGACATGGTAGCTTAGATAGCAGGCCGTTTTAATTCATCTAAAGCCTATGGTGACTGATACAGGCGATCGCACAACTCTCACACTCAGTGTGGCAGACCGACTCAATTTTTTAACCAAGCTGGTCATCTTCCAAGATCTCGCTCAAACGGAGTTCATAGAACAGTTAGCGACTCATTTAGAAGAGGTGCAGTTTCCCGCAGACCATACCATTTTTGCTCAGGGCGATCGCGGCGATTTACTCTATATTCTCTTTTCTGGTCGGGTCAAAGTCCATTTTGATGACGTGCAACTGGCAGAACTGACCCCTGGATCTTATTTTGGTGAAATGGCGATCTTTGAATCCCGGCCGCGATCGGCCTCTGTAACAACCCTAGAACCTTGTCAATGTCTGGTCTTAACCCAAGAACAAGTTTATCGAGCCATTAAAGAACGACCCAAAGTAGCCATCCAAATGATTAATGTTCTCTGCCAACGGGTGCGTAAACTCAATCGCCTCTTTGGGGCATCGGAAGACTTATTTTATCACCAGGTACAACAGCAAGTTTTATCATGATCTCTACACAATCTCTGGAACGGCTTAAAGATATCCCCATCTTTGGCAATATTAAAGCTGAAGATGATGGTTTTTTAGCAGAAATTGCCAATCAATTGGGAGAAATCGAATTTCCTGCCGGTCACACCATCTTCCGTCAAGATGAAATCGGTTCCTATCTCTATATTCTCCTCTCTGGAGAAGTAGAAGTCCATATCGGCGGACTGAGGTTAGCCCATTTCAAACCGGGGGACTATTTTGGAGAAATGTCAGTTTTAGATTCCCAATCTCATTCGGCTTCTGTCACTACCCTAGAAGAGTGTAAATGTTTGGTTTTATCCCAAGAAAATCTCTATAAATCTATTGAAAAATATCCGGAATTGGGATTAAATATTATTCGCCTATTGTGTCAGAGAGTCCGCACTCTAAATCATCATATTACGGCTTGGTTAAGAGGGTTGTTAACTGTTGCTTGGGCTGATGGCGAATATAATCCAGAGGAACAAGAGCTGATTGCTGAGTTAATTAAAGACGAGTTGGGCACTAATCTAAATTTAGGCTCCCTGAAACCCATTACTGGGGAAGAATTGGCAGCGGTTTTAGGACGTGAAACCTCAGTAGCAGAGAATTTTCTGCGGACTGGGGTGATTATGGCCTTGGCGAATGGAACCTATTCGGAAGAGGAAGACCAGGTATTACAAGAGTATTGCGCGGCACTAGAACCCTCGAATGAAGTATTAGATGCTCTCAAGTTTTTATTGATTACATCCGAAAACTTGCCCGAACAAAAACGCCAAGCGCTAATTGAAAAGTTGCAAAAAACTTTTCCAGACGGTGATGTTTTACATCCGGTACGGGATTGGTTAGATGGTTTAGATATTAATACACCTTATATGGCACGATTCCTCTGTAAAATGATCCCGCCTCAATGTCCGTTTGAACGGGATATTAAGCTGTTCGGGCATAAAATTGTTCATATTCCCCCCATGTGTAAGTTAAATCCTCTGTATGAGCAGTTGGTGGGGTTACGTTTCCGCGCTCTGTCTTATCTGGCAGATGATTGTAAGGAGGATATTTCTCGGTATATTTAACCTGAGTTGAGGTAAATAATTTTTAAAAACAACCAACTTTTTATATAGGTTGGTTAAACTAGAGACAAAGAAAACCGAGGACATTAACGAATGGCCAACCAAATCGAACAGAAACAAGATGATGACGTACAGCTTGTTCCAGTTTTTACTAGCCTGACTATCCAAAAACTGGTGAAAACAAACCTTAAACATCTACAGGATTTACCCGAATTCCCAGGTATTTACTTCGCGGTTGATAGCGGGTATCGCGTTCATTACATTGGAATAAGCACAACCCACCTATCCGAACAGTTGCAAAATCATGATAAATTAGTGGACTTCAAGCGATCAAATGTTCAATATATTGCTTATATGACATGGTTTAATAATGAAGATTTAGAAAATATGGCAGCTCAAGCAATTTCCTACTTTAACCCTCCCCTAAATAGCAACAAAATTGACTTAACACCCATCGTCGATCTGGTAATTAACGGACTCGATTTATTAGAGCGTTATGCAGAATTAAAACGGCAAAAAAAAGCAATTGAGCTTGAGCTTGAGGTGTATAAACCCAATGTCCTGTCTATTATCCAAGCGGCCGGAGGAAAGATTCAAGGAAGTGGATATACTACCTCCACACAAGTTAAACATAAATGGCTGTATTCTCAGGAATTAGAAGATTTAGCTAACGAAGTTAAAGTTAGGCAGAAAGAAGAGCGGGATAACAACATTGCAACTTATGAAGAAGTTACAACCTCTCCAGTCATTCGTATTTCACAAGAGGACTTTTAAGAACAATTAATTTGAATGTTTCTGTGGCATAAGGAAATCGAAGATGAACGTGGAGATTGAGCGAGTCTCTTATGGGGAACAAGAGGAGGCGATCGCCAACATTCGCATAGAAGTGTTCCAAAACGAACAAGGAGTCGATCCGAGTTTAGAGTTTGATGGCTTTGATGAACAAGCGGATCATCTCCTAGCGTATATAGAATCTAAACCCGTGGGAACTGCGAGGGTGCGCCAGTTAAATCCTGAAACTCTCAAGGGGTGACAAGGCAGCTCAAAGGTCGCTATAGCGACCTTTTTCGGTGGTA
>NZ_CEZBFX010000185.1:0-5656 GCF_982964205.1 Roseofilum sp.
TTCGGGGTCACCAGGGGTTGTGGACGGCGGAAATCCCGTCCATCCCACTGTTTGATTGGAGGTGAGGCTAAAATAGGGTTTGCGCTTCTGAGATGAGGGGCGCGTACCACCGATTGTCATAGGAAGCCCCGATCGCTCTTGCTGCGATCGGGGCTTTTTCATGGCGCTGCGCTAAGGGCGTGATGATACCCGTGACGATACGGTGACGATACCGGTGGTGACTGGAAGGCCCACCCAGCAAGGGTGTGACGGTTGTGACGATACTCTGCCTACTCTTGTTGCAGCGTTTTTTAAGGTGAATGGCGATCGGTTCTTTTCCATGGCGACGCGTTGCGCTAAGGGCGATCGCCTTCGTAGGCAAGCGGAGGCGTTTTGGCCGTAGGATACTCTTATGACATTCGGTGACTACGATGAAATATCCGCGTTGGTTCCCCTTCCCTAGCTGTTGGTTGAGGTCTCTATTTACTTGGTCTATAGCGAGCCTGATTGCATGGGCCTTCATTGTGGTTGTACCGATAGGTCTTGGGTTTTCGGCGCTATTCTTTACGATCTCCTTAGTTGAGAATCCGATCATTTCTGTGATTTCTGGTCTAATTGGCGTAATGGCATTGGTAATGTCCCTAATTCTATTTCCCCTACTTCTGTATGCCCAAGAGCGGCAACTAGGAGATAAATGGGTCGGAAAACAACAAAAAGCACTTGCGTTCATCCCTGTCGCTCGCAACTGGATAGAAGGAGTGGGAGATGTAGGGGTTTTATTTGTTGGAACGCTTTTCGCTATGATGTTCCTACTTGGGAGTAATCCTCAAGTCCTGTTTAGTGATTACCCGGTCTACCCGACCGATGAAGAACTAGAAATCGCTGGACTAATTGCTCTAACTACGTCTGCCTATTGCTACCATTTTCGCGTCCTATTTCACCGACATCGAGAACGGGTCCGTAAACGGTCCAACCTTAACCGAAATCGTCGGACTCTTCCCAGACGCAAAGGAAAAGTTCCCACAATGACAGTGGAAATGCCACCAGAATTCGACGATCCGATAGAAACAGAACTGAACGAGATGCGAAGAAAGATTGACAATGACTAGAGTAGCGATCTGGAGATTTCTGTTAAAGTGAAACCCTACCCTTTTGATGTACATGATGTAGAGATCGCCCGGTATTAACCGGGCTTTACTATTTTAAAGAAACAATCATCTCCCAGATTGCCAAAGTGAAAAAATAAGCGGGATAGCTATGATTGAAACTGCAACGATCAACGAAATCCTCGCCTTAGCTTTGTCCACCCACTTCTCCAAATCCCTAGTATTCTCCTCTATTTCATCCAGCCGAGAATTCAACCCCTTCTCTTTTTCCGTCAATTGCCGGATGTATTCAGCTTTATCCTCTTTCCGCTCCTCTATTAGGATCTTTTGGTTAGTGCTTAACCTCTCAATAATTATATTCAGCCGACGTAGTTCGTTGTTCTGTGTCGCCTGTGTTGCGTGTAGAGTTTTGATTAGTTCCAGTAGGTCGTTTTCGGGCATCTTCTATCTTTTCGATCAGCTTCTTAGATCGAAGTCCAAGCTGATCCAGCAACATCAGGTTAACGTTTTCTTCTCTCAGTAGTTGCCCTGTAGTTTCCATTGCTAATTGCCAAAAGAGGAAAGAGGGGGGTCAATCTCCTTCATTATACTCCGCCATCTCCAATTTGCTGAAGCCTTTCAAGCCATCTTCAGCTTCTGTCTTTCTATAATTAGATAGTCACTTCAACCTAACAAGATGGGAAAAATAAAGACTTACACTAGGGGCTTCACTGAAGCCTGGAAGAAATCACGGGAAAACGCCATGAAAGGATGGGATGACATCTTTTCAGGATTGGGAAGATCGCTTGGAAAACTATGGAAGGGACTTGGAAATATAGCTGGTGGAATTTGGGGTGGAATTAAGTGGTTAGGAGGCAAGCTTGGCATAAACGCCAGCAAAGTATTCGATTGGCTATGGCAGGGCGTAACCTACCTTTGGAGATTCAATTGGAATATCTCAGATGAAGCTATTGACGAGCAATTACAAGCCGATTTAGAGTCACTTGCAGGAATGTTAGGTGGCGCTTTTGGGGCTTCAGTTGGGTGGGGGGTTTGTGGCGGCATTGGTAGCGCTGTCCTGATGAAAATCGATCCCGCGATGGCAATGTCCGTCACAGCAGAATTAGGCGAGGAAGCCAAAGAGGAGTTATTACAAGTTTGGTCACAGGTTGGTTTTCGGGTAATCGATATCATCGCGGAGAATGCCTTCAAGCAAGTCTATAAAGGCGCTCGACGGCTCATCAAAAACAGGAAATGGGTACAGCGAATATTTGGGGAGAAAACTGAAGAAATTATGGAAAGCTGGGGAAAACCAGGAGGCGAAGTTATTTCCCTTGCAAAATGGAAGCAAGATCGAATAGATGAAATCCCTAATCGCTATATCCGGAATTTCGTCGATGAATTCTTTGAGGAATTCGGCGACTCCTGCCATGAGGCACTTATGGTTATCGCTGGTGGGATCGACAGCTATCAAGCCCTGCAAAGCACATCCATTCAAGAGCAGGTACTGGGAGAGAATAAAGTGATGGATATTATTCCGAATAAAGAAGATGGGCAAATCTTCCGCCTCTATGGAAGGGAAAATCTTGTCCGCCAGGAAGCAACATCCTTTCTCGCCAACTACCAACTGCTATATGGGAAGGATATCGGGCAGTATATCGGAGAACCCGCACCCCAATATCAAATGAAAAAAATCCACACCATTAGTGCTGTGATTTTGTGGTATTCAAAAGTCACTCAACCGTTTAGAATTAAAGGACAGAACTTCAAGCAATCAACATTAACAATTCCCGACCTCAAAAAAACCGGAATTACATGGAGAGGATTACAGAAGGCAGCAGGAGGAATACAGGGATTTGTGAGCGGACCTTCCAAATTTTGGTGCAAACTATCTTGTGGATCTTCGACACTGCTATGGGCTGAAACTGAACGAGTTGCAGAGGACATAGTAAGAGATTTAATGGAATTTTCTGCATCAGATATTATAGCCAATTCCAGCGGAACTCAGAAAAAAACGGAGAGGCAAAATGAGAACAACCGAAACTACAAGAAAAAAATCAGAATTTATCCCTATCAAGTGACATTCTTCCGGACAGGCGCTGATAGGAACGGGAGGGTTAGGCTCTACGATTCTCGCAACGAAAAAGTCAGTCGCCGCTCACTGACCCTTCCGTTGTGGCAAAATCTCAGCGACCCACAATATGATGAAGCAATTGATGAATTTCTCAATGATGCATTTGCTGATATGCCACAAGCGAACCTATGACCATTCCACAAAAGACCAGAGCTAGGCAACCACGAGGAAGAGGGAGTATCCTGAGGGGCGGGCGTAAAATTCTTGGATTGAAGACTGTGATTGAAGCCTTGGAAAGGGCAATCGAACACTTTTCTTCTCCCCCCGACTTCCAAAGAGATATGGGGAGACATGTACAGACCTGGAATGATATTTCAGGAACAAAAATTCCAAAGCCCAAAATACCTAAACCTTACACCAGTCCAGGAGAGCCAGAAAAAGATATCGAGAGCCTAGGAGATGGAGGCGTAACATACCAACCACCCAAAGATTCGGAACTTGATACAACCGGTTGGGGACATCTGGAGTGGGGAGATACCGGAACCGGACTAGGAGAAAATACACACAGCGGAAATCCCCCAACCTCCCCCCCTGAATACGACGTTCCTCAACCAGAAGGAATCTGGATTCCACCTTTATTACCGGAAAGAATTCTTATCAATCACAATCCGGATAAAAAGGTTAAGATTTACATTAGCGTGGGGGTGAATGCTTGCAAAGGAAATTCTTACAGTAGTCCTGCTTTTCCTGATAGCAAAGTGATGTTCTTCTACTTCTACCTAGAAGATGGCGGGCACTTAAATGATGGATGGGCAACAGACCCGACAGGACAACCGAGAATCTGGTTTGAGGGACGTGGGCACTGGATGGCGTTCCTTAAAATGGCTGAAAAGCTATTCAACGAGAAGCTGGCTGTCTTCTTTGAAAAATCAGCCGGCGATTTTTACAGCCCAATCAGAGCTACCTACAACAGGAGAGAGGACGGCTCGTGGGACGGGCCTCACAGATCGAACCGGTCGACATCCAAGGCTGAGTCTGGCTACAATTTCTACTTCTACGTGGAGGCGGAATTAAACCCACCTCCCTTGAGAATGTCACCCATACATAAAGGTAAAGACGTGGATTGCTGCAATACACTTAGACGAAACCAAGACCGAATAATCAAAGACTTGAAACAAATTAAGAAGTGGACAGGAGCTGACTATGACGAGATAGAAATGCCAGCCCATCCATTTATGGATACCCCCGTTGGGTGGTTGGGAAGTGTTCTGGGCAGAGACAAGAAAAAATTAGGTTCTATCCCCGACTTGATCGTTTATTTTATTCAAGCGGTGGATACCATGTTTGGGGATGAATTCCCCATGAAGATTAAAGTCCCTGAACATCTTGTAGAAGGGGCGAAAAAATCAGGCGAGGAAATCCCTGAAGAGTTTGAAATGGTTACCCCAGGTGAAGCCATAAAGGTCATTCTTGAGATGGTGATGAACCTACAAGACGATGAAGGGAACAGCAAAGCCTTATTGATGAAGTGCCTGATAGAAACCTACAAAGCCAGAGAAGAAGCTTATAAGGCAAGGAATATTCTCGATCAACTCCTTAAATGGACAGGGGTTGACTACGAGGAAGTCAAAAATTACTTACAGGCAGAATTTACCCTGCCGGAAACAGACAACGACCCCAACAATGCCATCTCTTGGGAGGACTGGAAGGAGAAATATCCTGGACCAGATGAGGAGCTAAGGGCATTTCTTGAGCCTTCAAAAATGGCAGTCAAGAGCATTTATTTTGATGTAGAGAAATCAACAGACTTGTCAGAGGAGTTTTACTACCTTCGCAATATTTATTCGATTGTTCGAGTAGCTCATACAATCGGTGTCGGGACACATCGGGATGGCATCAAGGATAAGCTTGCAAGTTATCTTGTCGACTTTGGCGCGAAATACGCCTATCACTCCGTTACTGCTCCCAAAGAGCGAGAAAAAAGAGGCATAGTTCCGGATGAAGATGATGCAAATTATGACCCCAAAGGACTCAAGGAATTTAAGCGGTTCCGAAGAGTAGTAGAAGATGGACTTGTTGGATCTGGGGAAAGCTCTAGCGCCTTCTTTGAAACCGGGGCTACCCCTTCAGAACGCCGAAATATGCCCTATGGTCGGCATCCAGAAGAATCCGCTGAGATCAGAGATGTCACGGAACAATAGAAAGCGTTAAAAGCGAGGTTTAAATGACCCCGCTTTTTGTGAACTATACAACCTGATCCTGTCCATTATCCAATCCTCTGCTTCGATCAATTCTGCATAAGGATGCAACCAGAAATTAACCACCGAAATACTGTATAACCTCATCAACTTCTGAATCTGATGGAGTATTTTCCCACGCCAGAAAATGCCGAATATCGATATCATTCCTCCAGTTGCTAAGGACAGCCCTACCAAGCATCCATTCGGCGTTGATGACTTCATTAAACTCGATAAATACCCAGAACCACTCATTAATAGGAGCCAAATCATAGGGGGAG
>NZ_CEZBFX010000186.1:0-5554 GCF_982964205.1 Roseofilum sp.
GATAATTGGCAGATTTCCTATTCATTGAACTCGGAGAGTGACAGAAGAGGGATATAGCGATTCTCTTTTCTATGAAGTACAGCTTGAAGCCTTAGACCCTAAGCAATACAAGCTTTTGACTATTGCAAAGCAAGCCTATTGCCTACCGCGAAGTGCTATATATTTCCGAGATCGTCTCTTCTGCTAGACCAAACGATAGGGTCATTCCCGCACCACTGAGGGCGTTAACAATGGTCACGCCCGATTCTGGATGTAAAATCAATTCAGTTGATCCGGGTAACTTGGCATACACACCGTGCCATGTCTGGGCAATATCTAGGGAAGGAGGTTGGACAAAGCCTTTTAAGTAGTTGAGAATGTAGTTGTTCAGATCGGCGCGATCGAAGGGGTGAGGACACCAACCATATTCGTGAGTGTCGCCAATAATTAATTCTCCTAATCCATTTTGCGACATCATGACGTGAATTCCCCATTCTGGAAAATAGGGAGTTTCTTTAGCAATGCGTTCTTTGAGAGCAGGAAGGGAGGGACAGTCTGCAAACGCACTGTAATGGGTTAGGGTTAATCCTCCGCAAAGTGCTGCACCGAGTCGCCAGTTGTTGGGTTGGGGAGCCGTTCGCATCATTTGCAGTTTAACTTTGGTGATGCCGCTCTTGGCGTAGTGTTGGGGATAGAGGGTTTCAAAGTCTGCACCCGAACAGACGAAAATGCGATCGCCTCGCCACTGCTCTCCCCCGGCAATTGCCACCCGATCCGCGATCGAGGTTACGACTGTGCCAAATTTGAACGTTACCCCATAGGCTTTACTGAGATAATCGGGTAATTTGGCGATCGCTTCTCTGGGGTCTACAATCACTTCTGTGGAACTCCACAGCGCCCCTAATAACCCTTCCTTAACTACGGCTGGACTCTTCTCTAAGACTTGATTCGGGGTCAGTAACGCTACAGAATGGGTAGAAGCTCTAATGCTGACAAATTCCTCTAAAACCGCCATCTCATCTTTACGATAGGCCAGATGTAGCGATCCGGCTTTTTCTGCGTGAAATCCAGCCTGAGCCGACAGTTCCAGCCAAATTTGTCGAGAGTTGAGAGCGCGATCGCCTAATGGTCCTAAGGGTTGTCCCACAGGCCAGACCATGCCAAAATTGCGAATTGATGCACCAATTGCCTGGGGATTCCGTTCAAAAACAACAACCTTGAGTCCTCGTTTGGCACAGGCTAAAACATGAGCTAAACCAACAGTACCTGCACCAATAATTAATACATCAGCCTGATTTTGTGAAGTCATGAGTTACTACGTTAATAAATCAGAGGAATAGATAAGAAAACACCAAATTCTTGGGCTAAATTACAACTGACACGACCATGAACTTTACCTTGTTCATCGTGAAATTTGGCTCGGTCTGCCAGGGGAAATACAGCCTCATGCCACACATTAGGATGAATATATAATCCCTGGTGACCTTCGACATAGAACGCGATAAAGTCTTCTGGTTTAACATCGTCTCCGGGTAAAGCGAGGGGAACGACAAAGGGCGTATTGTCTAAGGGAAAAAACAGTTGTCCACCATCGGGGTGATAATTGGCGTGCCAGAGTAAGACCTGAGAGCGTCCTGATTCTGGTGTAGTTTGAGCTTGGGCATTTCCTGGGTTTGTAGACCAACCCAAGAGATAGCGATCGCCCACCGCTTGATTATGACCATAAAGGAGCTCTCCTTCCCACCAAAATTCAAAGATCCCTTGGGTTGTTCCGCCTTGGTTACCTGTTTCGGGATCGAGTTTTCGCCATCCTTGGGCTGGCCAGGTCACAATTTCAATGGAATAGTCCTCATAATCATCCACCAATTGACCATATCCAGCTAGAGATTCTGGTGTTGCTTTGACTAAGGGAACTTCCACCCACGGTAGTTCTGGGGGAACATCAGGAGCCAGGTAGTTAATGGAATGATCTAAAGTTTTCATCATCGTAATTCTTGGGATCATCCTGTGATTTTTTCTTTCAACTCCCACAGAGAATCCAACAATCCATCATTGGGATATTGGGCTAACTGTTCTCGGCGATGAGTTCCATTAGTTACCCCCAAAGTCATCAAACAATGGGCATTCAACCCCGCTTCTAAATCCGAGGGAGTATCCCCAACTACAATTACAGTTTGGGGATTCTTGACCCCAAGTTTGTACATCGCTTTCTGAATCATATAGGGAGCTGGGCGACCTTCGTTATTATAAATCTCTGAGGGTGTAACCGAGACTTGGATATAAGAGTGTTCTGAGCCAACATAATCTTGATTTAACCCTTTATCCCATCCCAAACGACGCAAGATAATATCCGTTACCTCACGATAAAACCCTGTGTTTAACCCAATCTTAATTTCCTCAAACTTTAGCCAGTCAAACAGTTCTAAGCATCCTTCTGTCGGTTCAACCGGTTGGGTTTGATAATGATGTTCTAAGGTTTCCTTAAACCGTTGATAAGAAACCTCGACATTTTGCTGATAATCTGGGCGATCTTCACCGAGTTGTTCTCGCCACAACGTTTGAAATACCAGCTTTTTCGACCATCCCATCATGGCATTCACGCGATCGCCGGAAGCCTGTAAACCCGTTTGTTCGGCAGCCACAAAGAAACAGTTTTGTACTTCATTGTTATCCTTGACCGTTGTACCTGCCATGTCAAAGATCACCAGTTCCACATTAGGAGTAGAAGACATTCAAGTGACTCCTCCAATGAGTCAGTTTGTCTCTACTAGGATACCTTAAAACGGACCCTATTCCCTAGTTCCTATTCCCTAGTTCCTAGTTCCTATTTCTTCCCTACCCATTCATAAACTTCAAAGGTTGCTGTATCGCAATGGGTACAACCGCCACATTTTTGCCCTTCTAGACTTACCGGGCGTACTCTGCCTTTATAGACTAATTTATTGAGCATTGCCCGCAAAGCATCAGGATCGCTGCGAAAGTGGGTTTCGAGTTCGGCTAGAGAGACTTTCTGTTTTTGGGCGAGGTAGTTTTGTAATTCTAGAATCATGGCTTCAATTAATAATTAATAATCAATAGACTTCTTGTAGAAGTTAGGCAATAGGCAATAGACATAAGACTGTATTGCTATTCATTTCTGCAAGAGGTCTAATACTTTTGGGAATAGGGAACGGGGAATCTCTGCTTCCCCGTTCCCTATTCCCATCCCCTTGTCTGCACTAAATGGGGCTTTCAGACTGGCGGTGGGCTTTCAACTGGGGATTCAACATTTTCAGAGCGAAGAAGACACCGATGCTAATCACCAACATACTTAAAAGCCATACACTAGCGAAGGTAGGTTGAACACTCAATTGAGTAATTTGATAGAAACTGGTGGCGACGATGTAGGCTAAACCTGTTGTCCATGAAGCAACAAAGATTGTCCATTGCCAGTTGGTTTCCCGGTAAACGGCTGCGGTGGCAGCGACACAGGGGAAATAGAGCAACACAAATAAGAGGTAAGCAAAGGCTCCAGCTTTGCCATCAAACCGGCGTACCATGGCTCCAAATGTGCCTAAAGCAACTTCCTGTTCTTCCGAGGCCGTTTCTACATCTGAGGTATTGCCAATATTCAATCCTAGGGGGTCTAGTAAGGTACCAGGAACGTCAGCTAAGTTAGCGGGAATAGTGGCGAAAGCTTCTTGGATACCGCCCCAGAAACTAAAGCCTCCTTCTTCCTCTTCTAATTCGGGATTATCAGTAATGGCTAATTGTCCGTAAATGGAATCGAGTGTGCCTACCATGGCTTCTTTAGCAAAGACACCGGTAAAGATTCCCACAGTAGCGGGCCAATTTTCCTGGGTAACGCCCATGGGAGCAAAAATGGGAGTTACAGATTGACTGGCAGCGCTTAGGATGGATTGGTCGCTATCTTGATTACCAAATGAACCATCCGTTCCTAAGGAGTTGAGTAATCCGAGGATGGTGACCATGATAATAATGACTTTTCCGGCTTTCAAGAGAAATGCCCGTAGCCTATCCCAGGTGCGAATCATGACCCCTTTGAATCGAGGAATGTGGTAGGGAGGAAGCTCCATAACAAAGGGAGAAATTTCGCCTTTGAGGATGGTGTTTTTCATCACCAGTCCGGTGAAGATGGCAAAGGCAATACCGAGGAGATAAAGGCCAAAGACGATATTTTGACCGCCCAGGGGAAAGAAGGCAGCCGCAAAGAGGGCGTAAACCGGAAGCCTTGCACCACAGGACATGAAGGGATTCATGAGAATGGTCATGAGGCGATCGCGGGAATTTTCCAATGTGCGGGCGGCCATAATTGCTGGTACATTGCAGCCAAAGCCGACTAACATGGGCACAAAGGATTTTCCGGGTAAGCCCACAAACCGCATCATTCGATCCATAACAAAGGCGGCTCGTGCCATGTAGCCAGAATCTTCGAGTATCGATAAGAACAGGAACATGAAGCCAATAACAGGAATAAATGTGGCGACGGTTTGCACACCACCACCAGCACCGTCAGCTAACAGGGCGATCGCCCATCCAGGGAAGCGGAGGCTTTCGAGCAGTTGCCCCAATCCGTCTACAAAGATTGTCCCAGCAACGATATCAAAAAAGTCAATAAAGGCACTGCCAACATTGATCGTAAATAGGAACATCAGATACATGATGCCTAAGAAAATAGGAATCCCCAGCCAACGGTTGAGGACAATCGCATCGAGCTTATCGCTCATGGACTGACTCACTTCTCCCGTGCGTTGACTGGCTTCTTGGGTCACGGTTTGAATAAAGCCGTAGCGACTATCGGCAATCAGGATATCTAGATCTTCTCCTAAGACTTGATGAATACTACGCCGATGTTTAGCGATCATTTCGGTGAGCGCTGGAGTAACGAGTTCACCGACTCCCCGTTCATCGTATTGCAGCAAGTTTAGAGCCGTCCAGCGAGGTTCGACGATCCGATTGGTCGTGTTTTGAGTCAGGTAAGGGACGATTTCAGCTAAGGCATCTTCGATGACTGCTGGATAAGCAACGTAACTGGCAGGATGGGTTAAGTTCTCTAGGATGTGACCGACGAGATCGACTAAAGAGCCAATTCCTTCGCGATCGCTGGCAATCAGGGGCAGAACAGGAACGCCTAAGCGATCGGCTAAACGATCTGCATTAATATCGATACCCCGCTTCTGGGCAATATCGATCATATTCAGAGCGACAACCATCGGTAGGCGCATTTCCATCAACTGAGTCGTTAGATAAAGATTGCGCTCTAGATTGGAGGCATCAATGATATTAATTACTAATTGTGCTTCTCCAGAAAGGAGATAATCTCGCGCCACCAACTCATCCATCCCGGTGGCACTTTCTTCGGCATCCAGGGAATAGACCCCTGGCAAGTCTACCAGGGTAATGGTCGATTGATTAATCTTAAACTGCCCTTCTTTGCGATCGACTGTAACCCCCGGCCAGTTTCCTGTCCGTTGGTTGGCTCCAGTGAGGGCGTTAAATAGGGTGGTTTTTCCGCAGTTGGGATTACCAATTAAGGCAACAATGGGTTTGAGCATGGCTAGGGTTTTAATGTGGG
>NZ_CEZBFX010000187.1:0-5524 GCF_982964205.1 Roseofilum sp.
TCGCAATGACTGATCTCAATGAGACTGTACTCCGTTACAGCGCAAAGCGCTGTATTCCTATAGCAGAGCAACGTTATCAAAACTATCTTGAACAACTAACTTTCAAGTATCTGCAAGAAAAATCAGGATTGCATGAGGAAGAGTTAGAGCAATATTTTGCCGAATCGCACCCCAGAAAAGAAAAACTGCAAAGTTGGGAATGTCTGGAGTTAAATATACTTCAGGAGGTGGTCAGTGCATTAGGAGGAACTCTAGAAATTAAAATAAAAATCCCCCATAAAGATCCTCTGGTTCTTATTAGCTAGACCGTTCGAGAATAGTTCAAATCCCTAAGGTCAGTACCCAACCTCTTAATGTGCCGGTATTACCTAAAGCATAATCAATCACTTGTAATTTCCACACTCCTTTAACGGAGAGATTAACTAAGTCTTGCAATAAGGGACGCTCAGAAGGGGTATAAGTATGTTGAAGCCGGGTTTGTTGGCCTAATGCCCGGTTTTGGAGCAAAATGGTTTTATTATTGGGAGCAATTAACCTGACTTGAATATCGCCTAAAAAACTGTGATCGATGTCTACAGTCACTTGGATATCTCGTAATGAATTGCTTTCCGAAATATAAATCGAGCTACTAATGCCGCGACTATCGTAATCTCGAATGGCGACGCTGGCATAATTTTGCCGTTGAATCCAGCGGCTAACTCTGGGAGGAGTGGGGCGCGATCGCACAGCAGCCGCAACAGCTTTATAGGCATTCACCTTACCATAGCCAAACCACTCGGAGTGGCCCCGACTATCATAAGAGCCTTTGCGAAAGCCAAACTGAGGATCGGGATCTGAGTCCACAATCTTATCCGTATTCGAGATTAAAATTTGCTTCACCTGAGCCGCCGTTAAATCGGGATTCGCTGATAAGACTAGGGCTGCGACTCCAGCGACAATGGGACAAGCACTGGAAGTCCCGCCAAAAGTGCCTGTAAAATCCCCCGTACCATACCCTGCTCCCCCTACCCGGTCAGTTGTGAAAACACCTAATCCTGGAGTAGCACGGGTAACTGCGGGAGGAGTTTGGATAAATCCGGTTTGCTGTAACCAAATCCCTGGAGGCGCATTATTAGATGGAGCGCAAACGGCGATTTCTTTCCCCCAGTTACTGTAGATGGCTTTTTTGCTCAGACTCGAACAAGCAGAAACGGCAATCACATCGGGATGAACGGGAAAACCGGCTAACCATCGGGTATTCCCAGAAATGACATTGCTCGGCCATCCTTGTTCATTAACGGTATCGTTAATGGGGCGGTTGGCATTCCCAGAAGCAAAGACAATCACACAGCCTTTCCCCTGACGGCCTTGGGTGGCAGCTTTGGTCAGGGCAGCGTTTTGGCGTAGGGAGAGGGGAAAATTAACGGCGGCTGGTCCCCAACTACAGGAAATCACAGCAGCTCCGCGACTGGCACACCAATCAAAGAGTTGTTCCATGGAATTATCATCTAAGAAGCCGGTGGTACGCACGGGCATTAGGGAGCATCCAGGCGCTACACCAACGATACCGGAGCCGTTTTCTTCGGCAATGGCAACTCCGGCACAGGAGGTTCCATGGTTTTCCACCAGTCCTCCGGGTTGGGGGATAAAGTCTCGGTCTTTGAAGTCTTTGGGGGCAACAATTTTGCCTAATCCTTGGAAGTCAGGATGGTTGAGGTCGATCGCATCATCGGCAATGGCGACGACAATGGAGCGATCGCCCCTAGTCAGATCCCAAGCTCGTTCTGCATCAATATGCGACCCCGTAGTGAGATAGTTTCCCCCATTATGGTTCAGATACCATTGTTGTCGATAAGATCCATCGGTGGGGCGATACATGGGTTGGCTGGGAATAATCAGATTGGGTTCAGCCGTAATGACTGCTGGAGAAGCCATTAGGCGGTTGGCAATTTTAATCGGATTTTCTGTGGATTTTTCCGTCAGTTGATAAACCCAGGTATTGGGGAGCGTTTCCACCGGTTTGACTTCCCGCAGGCCATACTTTTGAATTGGGTCCGTGCGAGTTTGGGCATTGCTCGTTGGCGACCATTGAATGGTAATCTCGTTGGACAAATAGGTGTAGGTTCCCGGTGAATTTTTGATCTGATAGACATGACTGGCAAAGGCCACATCTTGGGAATTGCGAGCTGAAGTAATGGCCGTTTCTAAGCTTTGGGGATCGACCGTTAATTCTGAGAGTTTTGGAGCAATAGGACGAGTCGCTAAGGAAGGGAGATCCTTGGCCCAGTCGGAAGACATATTAGACTTCGGGGAAACCGTCAGCCGATCTGAAGCCTTTTCTAAAACCAATTCTTGGCCGCCCCGTTGCAGCACTAGCCCGATTTCTGACTCTGGGATACCCGACTTGGCCTGAACGGGATCGGAGGACCGATCCGGGGGAGAACTCAATTGACTCCCAAGAAAGCGCCACAACTGCTCAAAAACTTTGACCATCTTCACTACTCTATTGCGATCGTTTATCTCTTGCTTTTGATTGGAACAGATAAAAAGGGGAACTGTCTGCTAAATTATGTTTAGATTTGTTTTATATTGTTAGTCTTCACTCTAGCTCTTACAACTCATGGTATCTTTAAAATCCTCTGAACTCCTGCAAGCGACGACCCTAGCTATCTGTACTTCTGCGATCGCCTTCACAAACGTAGCCTTTGGACAATCTACCCACCAGAACTTAGCGGCTCAAGAAGCTCAACCGAATGCCGATGAATTTCGGCCCCTGAATCAGGAAAACAGTCTACTGAGTAGGATCGGGGGCGATCGCCTGATGGCTGAAGCGGCTGAAGCCGTGGGCAATGAAAATTATGCCCTAGCGCAGCAAAAACTCCAAGATGCTCGTCAAGTGTTTAACCAATTATCGAATTTTTATCAGGAACTGGCAGCGAGCTTCTCTGGTATTGATAATCGTATTGCGAATAGCCAACGGGATTTAGCTGTGGAAACGGCGCAAAAACGGGATGAAGCAACCTATCAGCTTGCCCTCGTCCATCGCGCTCAAAACGAAGCTGATTTAGCGGTTCCCCTGCTGGTACAGGTGATTCGCTCTCAAAACCCCACCACCGAAATGGGTAAAAAGGCATACCAACAATTATTTGAATTAGGCTTTGTAGATTCTCCCTATCCCAAAAGGGATGACGATAGTGAAGCTACGTCTGCGGTTCCCCAATAGAATCCATAAGAGTATCAGCGGGGTCATTCCCTTGAGTCTCTAACGGGCGATCGCTACAATAAAGAGTGGAGAACAATTGATCGTAAGTAATCATAAGGAGTCTTGTATGGTTCGTCCAGCCGAAGTAGAAGCGATGATTAAAGCCAAGCTTCCTGATGCCCAAATTCACCTGAAGGATATGACGGGAGGAGGGGATCATTACGAAGCGATCGTGGTCTCCCGTGAGTTTGAAGGCAAAAGACCGGTACAACAACATCAGTTGGTTTATGCAGCCGTTCAGGAGGCCATGGCCAGTAATGCTATCCATGCCTTGGGTTTAAAGACATACACCCCAGAAGAATTTCAAGCGGTTCAGTAAAATTCTTAAAAATCAGTTAAGATCGAGACTCTGAAACCGATTTAAGGTTGCCGTTCTACTTTCCTCACTTGATAACTATGACTCCAGACTTAAAAGAACACATTGACAATACAATTAAAGCGCACAAAGTTCTTCTGTTTATGAAGGGAAATAAGCTGATGCCCCAATGTGGATTTTCCAATAATGTGGTGCAGATGCTCAATCAGCTTGCAGTCCCCTATGAAACAATAGATGTGTTGCAAAATGATGCCATTCGCCAAGGAATTAAAGAGTATTCTAATTGGCCAACTATTCCCCAGCTTTATATTAATGGCGAGTTTGTTGGCGGCTCTGACATTGTTTTTGGGTTATACCAAAGTGGAGAACTCGCCCAGATGGTGGAAGTGGCTTTAGCTTCCTAGAATAACCTCTCTATTGATCGATAATCCCCCGGTGGTTATTTAGGGATAGAGTCTATCTGAAAACTACCAGGGGATATTTTTTGGGGTTGAAACAACCTAGAAACCAGCGATAGCCCATAACTCTGGGCTAGTAATATTTGGCTTCGGGTTCGGGCAGGGGCATTTCAAAATTAGATCGGTCGCGTAAATATCGATAAGCTTCTTCTTCTAGCCGATGGACTAAATAGGTTTCAATACAATTAGAATGTCTTAGTGCCGCCAGATAGCCTTCGAGATACATACGCAAGTCATCATAGCGGTATCCCCGGTTCCAGAGGTCTACGAGAGAATCAGTAATTTTTTGGTAAAAGCGGATGGTTTGAGTATCCTGAAGCATCATAAGAGTTGTCTCCTGATCGTCAACTGAACTTCACTTCGTTGGGTATCTTAAGGGTCGATCCTTTGGTCTGTTCACTTCCCAATAGGCAAAATCCGGATCGGTCAATCGCAGAATGGCCTAGGGCCACTGATAGCTTTATTTTAACGAATCTCCAGACAGAATTGAGATAGGCAATCTGCTGGAGTTTCTTAAACTTAGCATACCTAAAGAAACAAATTCCGTACCGATCCCTAAAAATCCTTAACCGGAATACTCGGTATCGACAACTACAAAAAAGTAAGTTAAACCTTGTTAAGGTGAATGAGTTATTTGCTGCATAGTGTGGTAGGGAAATTAAACCGAAGTGGTCTTGATTGGTATTCAGATTATTGAAAGCAACCCTCATCTGCGATCGCTTCTCGGTTGGCACTTACAGCAGGCTGGCTATGGGATTTACCAATCTGCCGATAGTGCCAGCGCTCGTCATGTTTATATGGTGCGGGAACCGACTTTAGTGGTTTTAGATGGTAGTATTTCTGGAGGACAAGGTTTAGAACTTTGTCAGTGGATTTACAATCAACAAAAATCTTTGATTTTAATGCTTTCTGCTCGTAATGCAGAAACTGATGTGGTCGCTGGACTGCAAGCCGGTGCAGATGATTATCTCACCAAACCGTTTGGAATGCAGGAGTTTATGGCACGGGTACAAGCTCTGATCCGACGGCAAAACAAACTTACCCCTCCTGCCCATCTTAACTATGGTGAACTGAAGATCGATCTGGTGCAACGACAGGTCTCTCTTAAGGGAGAGGCGATTGATTTAACACCCCAAGAATTTAGCTTGCTTTATGCCCTGGCTCAAGTAGGAGGAGAACCCTTAAGTCGGTCTCAGTTACTACAACGGGCTTGGCCAGATGAGATTGATAATCCTCGTACTGTGGATACCCATGTTCTTTCTTTACGCAAGAAAATTGAGAGAGATCCCCGCCAACCCCATGTCATTCAAACGGTACGCAAGGTCGGTTATCGGTTTAATCAGGATGGACTAGCCCAGCAGAGGAGATCGCCGTCTCCTTTTCCCACCCGTTCACCTTCCCTGTCTGCCCAGCATACGTTTCCCATGAAACAATAGAAATCAGGAGAGGGAATAGGGTGATTGTGCAGTCCTCAAAAAATTATACAATAATGGACAAAGTGAGACATAT